>JASFLV010000075.1:0-10066 GCA_050117915.1 Thioalkalispiraceae bacterium
TAAAGATTTTACGGTCTACGCAAAAATTCTCACTGAACAATGCAAGCAGCTCGTTGAAAATATGAATGCCTCCTCCATGCACTGGCTTTTCACAAATGAGCAGGATAGCCGTTTACTCAAACAACAAGGTTTTGCTATGCGTCTAGGTTGTCAGTTTCACTGGCAGAATAAAAATTACGAGGATTTCGACCATTTTCTAGCTCAACTCAGTTCCTCGAAACGTAAAAAAATACGGCGTGAGCGTCGCTACGTGAGCGAGCAGTCAGTCCAGCTTGAGGTAAGACATGGCGATCAAATGACAGATGAACTTTGGGAAATTTACCACTCCTTTTATCGAAGCACTTTTGTAAAAAAAAGTGGCATGCCGACATTGCAGCTGGATTTTTATCGTGAAATCGGCGAAACCATGCCGAGGAATATCGTGATCATCTTTGCAAAATATGCAGGTAACTATGTAGCCAGTGCTTTTAACATGCGGGATGAGACTACACTTTATGGAAGACACTGGGGATGTAATCAGGAGTTCCATAGCCTGCATTTTGAGGCGTGTTATTATCAGGGACTCGATTACTGTATCGCGCATGGGCTTTCCAGTTTTGAACCCGGCGCACAGGGTGAACACAAAATCAGTCGAGGCTTTCTGCCAACGGAAACCTGGTCAGCACACTGGATAGCCAATCCAGAATTTTCAGCAGCCATTACACAGTTTGTCGAACGCGAACAAACAGGAATGCAACACTATATCAATAGTCTAATGGAACATTCGCCTTACAAAGGAGCATCCAGCCATGACTAGCGGTATAACAACTGCACCTTTTCTTCTGGATCTTAATGATCCCCGGGCTTTCCCCGATGTTGAGCTGGCACTGACCGATCCCGATGGGTTACTGGCAATCGGTGGCGACCTGAGCCTGGAACGGCTGATCAATGCCTATCGACGTGGTATTTTTCCCTGGTACAGTGAGGGACAGCCCATTATCTGGTGGTCGCCCGATCCCCGTGCGGTCTTATTCCTGGACAAACTCAGGATCTCGCGCAGCTTGCGAAAATCACTCCGTAAAATTAATTACCATGTCACGATGGATACTGCTTTTAACGATGTTGTTGAAGCCTGCGCGACTAGCAGGCGTGATGGTACTGGCACCTGGATCGTCGATGATATGAAAAAGGCCTATAGTAATTTACATCAACACAGACTTGCGCATAGCGTGGAAGTTTGGCACAACAATGATCTGGTTGGCGGATTATATGGCGTAAGCCTGGGAAAAGTATTTTTTGGCGAGTCGATGTTTAGCCGACAAACTGACGCCTCAAAAATTGCGCTAGTGTATTTGGTTAAACAACTTACAAAGTGGAATTTCAAATTAATCGACTGTCAGGTCTATTCTGAGCATCTTGGTACACTGGGAGCAGAATGCATCAAGCGAAGAAGATTTACTGAATTATTAAATGAATATTGTGGCGTTGATCAGAATATGTTTATTCATCAACATGCCTGGCAAATTGAGATTAAGCGAGAAGAGTTGTTCAACAATGAATGACGAAACCTACAAGTATCATGCCTTGCATGATTTCCGGCTGTTCATAACACCGGAACATGAATGCAGTTATTTGCCCGAACGACAAGCCGCAACCTTGTTTGTCGATCCGCATGGTAAAATCGACACCGGTACTTATAGCCTCTTTTCTGAACTTGGATTTCGGCGAAGTGGTGAACACGTCTATCGGCCTCATTGTCCAATGTGTAATGAGTGCAAAGCAATGAGAATTGCGGTCAACGATTTTAAATTGTCTCGTTCACAAAAAAGAGTCAGTAAAAAGAATGCCAAGACATCTTTGAGCTGGGTTGATGTTGCGTTTTATCAAGAGCACTTTGATCTCTACCAACGGTATATGTCAGATCGGCATGAAGGTAGCAGTATGGATAGCGATGACCCTGAGCATTACATGCGTATGATGCAATCCAGTTGGTGTACCACCCGGCTTGCTGAATTTAGAATCAATCGCAAACTGATTGCTGTGGCAGTCACAGATTGGCTGGTAAATAGCTTATCAGCGGTGTATACGTTTTTCGATCCTGAGTTTTCTGATTACAGTCCTGGGACCTTTGCTATTTTAAAACAAGTCGAAGAAGCCAAACGCACTAGACGGCAATATTTATACCTGGGCTACTGGATTAAGGAATGTTCAAAAATGGCCTATAAAAGTAATTTCCAGGCCACTGAAATCTTCGATGGTCATGCCTGGACTGAGTTTTTTTCATAATTGATTGATCTACCGCAATAAAACACTCGTTACAATATAAAACAATAACTTATGGTGTATTTAAGAATCGCTGAGTGCATCCGATATAAGTGGTAATAGCTGACATGAATGCAACAAATGCTTCATTTGGATGTCAGAAAAACTGACACACTTAGAATATAACCGAACGGTTATCTGGAGGTTGAAATGATCAGTTTCCTTTATCAGCTTGCCAATAAATTTGAAATTGAGCACGGTTTTCGACCCAATATTCTCTATCTCAATCCCAAGCACTACTCACAATTACGTCGCGATTTGGCTGAGATCAAAAATCTTGATGATCTTGTCACCTTTTTAGGCATGGAAGTCGTGCTTGCTGGTGAAATGAGTCATCCCCACGTGGCTTACAGCGTCGTGGACTGGGAAAATTCGCAAGTGGTATAGCAATAAAAGCCGGCAACCTTCCACTCGGGGGGCGAATCCCCTTGTTTTCACCCGTTATTTCCCTAAATTAACCTCACTGAAGTTTTGAAAAAGCGAGAAAATTCAGGCATTATTCGCGCTGCAGAATGCGGTACAGTAGTTTAATTGTGAGGAACAATGGCGAAAGAAGAACATATTGAAATGGAAGGCACGGTAATTGATACCTTGCCGAATACCATGTTTCGTGTCGAACTGGAAAACGGTCATGTCGTCACCGCACATATTTCCGGCAAGATGCGTAAGCACTATATCCGGATCCTCACTGGCGATAAGGTGACAGTTCAACTCACACCGTATGACCTGACTAAAGGCCGCATCGTGTTTCGCGGCCGTTAAACCCCAGGCTTGCTATTTGGAGTGGGCAAGTTCTTCCTTGCTTTCGAGATCCATCGCTATCTTGTCATCTCTGACCGTAATAAATACTTGTCCGCCATTGGCCAGTTTGCCAAACAATAGTTCTTCAGCTAACGGTTTCTTGATATTTTCCTGAATGACACGAGCCATCGGTCTGGCACCCATTTGAGGATCATAACCATGCATTGCCAGCCAGGTACGTGCTTCATCATCGACAGACAACTGGACACCCTTTTCTTCCAGCTGCGCTTCAAATTCAAACAGGAACTTATCTACTACCTGGGTAATAATCTCAGTGGATAACTGCTTGAACTGGATAACCGCATCGAGTCGATTGCGGAACTCTGGGGCAAAGAATTTTTTGATAGTTTCCATGCCATCAGAGGAATGATCCTGCTGGGTAAAGCCGATAGAAGAACGGTTTAACTGATCAGCGCCGGCATTCGTTGTCATGACGATGATGACATTCCTGAAATCAGCCTTGCGACCATTGTTGTCAGTCAACGTACCGTGATCCATGACCTGTAGTAACAGGTTGAACACATCTGGATGTGCCTTCTCAATCTCGTCAAGTAAAAGCACAGCATGAGGCTGTTTATTGATGGCTTCAGTTAACAAGCCACCCTGGTCATATCCAACATAACCAGGAGGTGCGCCAATCAGACGAGAAACAGTATGGCGTTCCATGTATTCAGACATATCAAAGCGAATAAGCTCGATACCCATAATCTTGGCAAGCTGACGAGTGACTTCAGTTTTACCAACACCTGTTGGCCCAGCAAACAAAAATGAACCAATCGGTTTTTGTTCGTTGCCCAGACCAGCACGGGATAGCTTAATTGCCGTTGACAAGGTCTCGACCGCCTCATCCTGGCCAAAGATAACTAGCTTGAGATCACGCTCAAGATTTTTAAGGGTAGTCTTGTCGTCAGATGAAACTGTTTTCTCAGGAATGCGTGCGATTTTGGCTACAATCGATTCGATTTCCTTGACCCCAATGGTTTTTTTCCGTTTTGAAGGTGCCAGGAGACGCTGATTGGCACCCGCTTCATCGATAACGTCAATTGCCTTGTCTGGCAGGTGGCGATCATTGATATAACGTTCAGCTAACTCTGCTGCGGTCTTCAGTGCTTGTTTGGTGTAACGTACACTGTGGTGTTCCTCAAAGCGAGACTTGAGGCCCTCAAGTATTTGCACACTTTCTTCTACCGTCGGCTCAGACACATCAATTTTCTGGAAACGGCGTGTTAAGGCACGATCTTTTTCGAAAATGCCGCGGTATTCCTGATATGTGGTTGAACCCAGGCACTTAAGTTCGCCTGATGCGAGAACGGGTTTAATTAAATTTGATGCATCCATCGCACCACCCGATGCTGCGCCAGCACCAATAATGGTATGAATTTCATCGATGAACAGGATGGCACCTTCTTCATCTCTAAGCTGATTGATTACTGCCTTTAAACGTTTTTCAAAATCACCACGGTACTTGGTACCTGCGAGTAATGCACCAAGATCCAGGGAATAGATTGTACAGTTCTCAAGGACTTCGGGTACTTCATCGTCAACAATTTTCTTTGCCAGTCCTTCTGCTAACGCCGTTTTACCAACGCCAGCTTCGCCGACGAACAAGGGATTATTTTTACGACGACGACACAGTACCTGGATTGTACGCTCCAATTCATGCTTACGGCCGATAAGAGGATCAATCTTGCCCTGTTCGGCAAGTTTATTCAGGTTGGTGGCAAACTGGCTTAGTGGATCCTGAGGCTTATCAACACCCTCTTCTTCTGTTGTGGTCTCGTTGCCAAGCGTCTGCTCTTCGTCACCGATCTTGGAAATGCCATGGGAAATATAATTCACAACTTCCAGCCGCGTGATTTCCTGTTTTTTCAAAAAATAAACTGCCTGAGATTCCTGTTCACTAAAAATGGCGACAAGTACATTGGCCCCGGTGACTTCGTTCTTACCTGAGGACTGAACATGAAAAACCGCACGCTGCAGTACCCGCTGAAAGCCGAGGGTGGGTTGTGTATCACGATCATCATCGGGTGGTAATAACGGTGTAGTTTCATTTAAGAATTCACCAATTTCCTGGCGGAGCGCATCAATATTCGCGCCACAGGCCACTAACACATCGGCTGATGATGAGTTATCACAGAGAGCAAGCAGTAAATGCTCTACTGTCATGAATTCATGGTTTCTTTCGCGAGCTTGCTTGAATGCGTTATTTAGCGAGCTCTCTAGTTCCTTGCTTAACATAACTGACCTCTGGTACTTAACCTGCTAGTCATCTGCTTCCATGGTGCATAAAAGCGGATGTTCGTTTTCACGCGAATAGTCGTTAACGTGCATAACTTTCGTCTCTGCGATTTCACGAGTGAATACGCCACATACACCACTTCCTTTTGTATGCACATTAATCATGATATGGGTAGCCTTTTCACGATTCATGCCAAAAAATCTTTCCAGCACGTGCACAACGAACTCCATAGGAGTGTAATCGTCATTTAACAGAATTACTTTATACATGGGGGGACGTTTTAATTTCGGCTTGGCCTCTTGTACGGCCAGGCCCTCATCATGACGTCCTGGTACTATCTCATCACTCATAGTCAGTTATTTAGTGCTACATGTCGCTAAAATCAATCTCTCACCTGCTTATTTTATCAAGCTCTGACATGAATATTATGAATTTTTGGCTATAGTTAAAAGTCTCAGCTTTCGTGCTGATGTCCCGCTTGTAAGTATTTGTTTTGTAGTCAATATACTTCAGTGAAGGAGTACGAACTATTTGTGTTTTTTGCAAGTATGTAAGGAGGCTAGGAAGGCATGGCTATCGGTATTGTTAAATGGTTTAGTAACTCAAAGGGTTATGGGTTTATCTCACCTGAACAGGGTGGCGACGATATATTTGCGCACTTTTCATCCATATCGATGGATGGGTATAAGACCTTGAGAAAAGGTCAAAAAGTAGAATTTGAATGTACGCAGGGGCCAAAAGGTTTGCATGCAACCTGTATTACCCCTTCTGAATCTGAGGCTTCTCTAACCCGGCACTGAAGACCATCTGGTCGGGCCTGCTGACGAAGGTCAATCCCTACCAGGGGATAACGGCCGACTATGGTTTACTGTTCAAGCTAACAGCAAATTTTCCACACCTGCTGAAATGCGAATGCAGCTCTCTGCCTCCAGACTGCTGTCTGATGCGCACGCTTGGTCGATCTTTTTCCACCTACATATAAGGGCTATTAAGCATGGCCACCCGGCCCCCCAAGCCATGACCTGCTTTAGATCAATCCTATCCCGCTATTGCACTGCATAGGCGCTCACAGACAAGTATGATAGTGTCGCGACTTTAGTAATCGTCGAGTTGTTACGATTATTCCTGTTCTAGCTGTGCACATCGGGGATCCAAGCGAGTTGTTACTGATAGCCTTTAACAAACCCTATAACGTGGTTTGTCAGTTTCGATCACATGAGGATGATCAGGTGCTGGCTGACTACATCAAACAGCCTGGTGTCTACCCGGCTGGTCGACTGGACAAAGATAGCGAAGGATTACTTTTACTGACAGACCATGGTGGTCTGCAGCACCGCATTAGCCAGCCAAAGCATAAAATGCCAAAAGGTTACTGGGTACAGGTAGAAGGGAGCCCGGATGAAACAGCCCTGCTACAGTTGGCGACAGGCGTACTATTAAAAGATGGCATGACAAAACCTGCAAAAGTGCAAATTATTAAACAACCCAACATCTGGGAGCGCAATCCGCCCATACGTGAACGTAAATCGATTCCTACCACCTGGCTGGATATCACGATAACCGAAGGCAAGAATCGCCAGGTACGACGAATGACCGCCAAACTAGGTTATCCAACATTACGTCTGATACGCTATCGAATTGGCCCCTGGTACCTGAATAATCTTGCCCCCGGTCAGTGGGAAAAAAGAAGCATCCCAACTGAGGTTAAACAGCATCTTAATGCAAAATAGCTGAATCATGATGAACTGGTCACCACACATTACCGTTGCCTCCGTACTTGAACAAAACCAGACGTTTTTGTTTGTGGAAGAAAAAATTGACGGTCAGCTGGTATTAAATCAACCCGCCGGACATTGGGAACAGGGAGAAAGCATTCTGGAGGCGAGTATTCGAGAAACCCTCGAGGAAACTGCCTGGCATTATCGGCCAACACACCTGGTTGGTATTTATCAATGGACCCACCCGCAATCCAGCCAGACCTATTTGCGTTTTTGCCTGACCGGGGAACTTCTTGAACATGAACCACAGCGCAAACTGGATGTAGGTATTCTACGGGCAGTCTGGTTGAGTCATGAGGAACTAATCAATAGAAGCGTGCAACATCGCAGCCCTCTTGTCAGGCGATGCCTGGATGATTATATAAATGGTAAACGATTTGATATATCACTATTACAAATTAGTTAAAGCTTTTAATCTAAGTTATGAGTAATTCAAACAAAAATATAATTGTTGGTATTTCTGGTGGTGTTGATTCATCTGTTAGTGCGTTACTACTAAAACAACAGGGATATGAGGTACACGCCGTTTTCATGAAAAACTGGGAAGGTGATGATATTGATGATACCTGCCCTGCCGAACAGGACTTTAGCGATGCCAAGGCAGTATGTAAAACACTCGGTATCGATATCCGTGGAGTAAATTTTTCCGATCAGTATTGGGACCGTGTATTCAGCTATTTTCTCGAAGAGTATTCCGCCGGACGCACCCCTAATCCAGATGTATTATGCAATAAGGAAATAAAATTTCGTGCTTTCCTGGATTATGCATTGGCCCAAGGGGCGGAAAAGATCGCAACGGGCCATTATGCACGTACCGCTTTACGTGATGGAGAGTATTTTCTATTACGTGGCCAGGACACGAATAAAGATCAAAGTTATTTCCTGTACACCCTGAAACAGGACCAACTAGCCAGGAGTATCTTTCCAATAGGTGAACTGACCAAATCTGAAGTACGCAAACTGGCCGAACAAAACCATTTGGTTACTTATAATAAAAAAGACAGTACCGGTATCTGTTTTATCGGCGAGCGTGACTTCAAAACATTCCTGCAACGTTACTTACCCGCACAACCAGGTGATATTATTACGCCAGAAGGTGACAAAATCGGTCGTCATGATGGCTTGATGTATTACACACGCGGCCAACGGCAGGGTCTTGGTATAGGTGGGCTTGCCAATTTCAGTGACGAACCGTGGTATGTTGCAGACAAAGACCTGGATAACAATAAATTGATCGCTGTACAGGGGCATGAACATGATTTACTAAAAGGCAGCTGGCTTACGGCTACCAAACTGGAGTGGATCTCCCTTACCTCGCCCACATTCCCCTTTACTTGCACAGCGAAGACACGCTACCGCCAACAGGATTCGATTTGCCATCTAACTGTAGATGGCGATAATGGTTGCCGCGTAGAATTTGAAGAGCCGCAGTGGGCCATTACACCAGGACAGTCCGTCGTCTTTTACCAGGATGATTGCTGTCTAGGGGGTGGAATCATAGATACGACAGACAAGTTGATTCAATAGTCATGAAGAACATTACAAATAAAACCATTGCCCTTGCCGGGATTTTTCAAAGCGCCAGCATGGTATCGCAGATCGCCAGTAAAGGTGTGGTCGATATGATGGACCTGGAAACTGCAGTACGCAGTACCTTAAACATGGATCCAAGTTCAACACTCGCAATATACGGCAATATGGAAAATTTACGCACAGGTTTTCATGCACTTTGCTCACACCTGGGTGAAAGTGGCTTGCAGCGGGACCCTAATACTGCTCGATATGTCATTAGTTTGCTCCATTTGTCGCGCAAGGTTTCAAAAAATGATGCCATGCTGGCGACCATCGCAAACCGGCTGACAAAAGTTCAGGAACAGGCAGATATGTTTGGCATCACACATGAAAACACCTTGTCCAATCTTGCCAGTATATATTCAGACACCATCAGTACTCTCACACCCAAAATCATTGTCACCGGTGAGGACATGCACCTCACCAATCCGCAAAATGCCGATAAAATACGCACGGTACTGTTGTCAGGGATCCGGGCGGGTATTTTGTGGCTGCAGCTTGGAGGAAGCCGCTGGCAAATACTGTTTAAACGGCGATTCTTTGTCCAGGAGGCCACACGTATCCTGGAAAACGAGATGAATCCGCGCCTGCACTAAACGTCAACATAGTGAGTTTCTCCACTAATCCGGTATAATCGCGGCTTCCTGCTGAGCGAATAATAAGCTATTTAATTTGAAGGAGTTTTCATGGCCGACAGTTTTAAATCCCGCAGTACGCTTACTGTTAACGGTTCGAAATATACGTATTTTCAGTTGAGCAAAGTAAAAGGCAGTGAACAACTTCCCTTCTCACTCAAGATCCTGTTGGAAAATCTGTTACGCCATGAAGATGGCGTGAATGTCACAAAAAAAGACATCCAGTCACTCGCCAAGTGGAATCCCACAGCTGAACCCGAAACGGAAATTTCCTTCACCCCAGCGCGGGTACTTATGCAGGACTTTACCGGGGTACCGGCGGTCGTTGATCTCGCGGCCATGCGCGATGCCATGAAAGAACTCGGCGGTGATCCGGATAAGATCAATCCGTTGTCACCGGCTGAGCTTGTCATCGATCACTCTGTCCAGGTCGATAAGTTCGGTACCGCGGATGCCTTCTCCCTGAACGAAGAACTGGAATATCAGCGTAACAAGGAACGCTATAGCTTTTTGAAGTGGGGACAAAAGGCCTTTGCAAATTTCAAGGTCGTGCCGCCGGAAACCGGTATCGTGCACCAGGTCAATCTTGAATACCTGGCGCGCACGGTATTCACCCGCAAGGATGGCAATGAGAATCTGGCCTATCCAGATACCCTGGTAGGGACCGACTCCCATACCACGATGATCAATGGACTCGGGGTGCTGGGTTGGGGGGTTGGCGGTATTGAAGCTGAAGCGGC
>JASFLV010000076.1:0-9986 GCA_050117915.1 Thioalkalispiraceae bacterium
GTAATGCCCACATCCCAATCCCCTTTGGACGAACCGTCGCTGCGTTGAATGTAGGGTTTTAATTTAATCTCAAAACCAATGGCCCTTAAAATATTCTGGAATTGCTTTTGTTTTTCATCACCGCGATCAATGGCGTAAGCAAAGGCCCTGGCGACTTCTCTCTCCGCTGTGACCCGGGCCCAGAATTTATTGTAGTCAAAATTCCGGTTATAAATACTCTTTGTCGTGTAGTAGATATTCTGAACATCCACAAAGATACATACTTTGTTCATCAACTGATTATCCTGTGCACCTGTCCTTGAATGTCTCGTTTTCGTCCATGCAAACACTCATCAAAAGATTCAAAAGAAGTTAAATGAGCACGATATTATCTTATTTTCAATCAGTTAGCACGAGCTGACCTAATTTGGCCATTCTGTTTCTTTAAATTGTTTAACAAAACCCTCCGTCCCCTTTTTTGGCCCCCTATAATTTTTATCGATAACTGGCATCCTGTGCCCGGTCGGCAGCGATTTGTTTTTCATATACATCCCCGATATCCAACAGCTGATCCTTGTGAATAATTTCTTCACCACGCTGTTCAAAATGGAATTCATAGATGCGGGTCATGACGATGGCATCAACCGGGCAGGCCTCTTCACAAAAGCCACAGTAAACACATTTGAACAAGTCAATATCATAGAGAGATGCGCGGCGGGTACCATCCTGGCGGAGGGTGGAATCAATGGTGATACACACCGCCGGACAGACTGCCTCACATAATTTACAGGCAATACAGCGCTCCTCTCCATTGGGATAACGGCGTAAGGCGTGCAAACCTCGAAAACGCGGTGATTGTGGGGTATGCTCTTCGGGATAATGTAAGGTGAACTTTTTTTGAAACAGGTGCCGCCCCGTCACACCTAATCCCTGTATGAGCTCAAGCAGGAACAAACTTTTAATATACTGTGTTACTCCCTGAGACATGCTGGCCTCCACACGAAACTCCTTGGTTTCGTAACAGTTTCAAAGCTTAATTCTCAACAGTATTTCAATCCTGCACATATGTCATGCATCGAATCCCAGACTTGTCATGACCAACACTGATACTATCTGCACCACACTCCAGGTCGTCATTGTATCTGCAGGCTGTGACCTTGCAGGCACCCACACCGGCTATATGCGTAATACTATTGGTGTGCATGTCATTGGAAAAATAGGTATCACACCCAGGATGTACACCATCACCGATCGTAATCGCACACGCATGGCAATTTTGCTCGATGTTGTAAGCACACTCACTGACCTCACAGGTGGATACCAACGGTATATCAATGGTCATTTTCATGATGCACCTCCGTTTACTTAAACGAGGAAATCCAGGCGATGGAC
This sequence comes from Thioalkalispiraceae bacterium, assembly GCA_050117915.1. Lineage (GTDB taxonomy): Bacteria > Pseudomonadota > Gammaproteobacteria > UBA6429 > Thiohalophilaceae > SZUA-24. Next base: position 1,372 of record JASFLV010000076.1, read on the forward strand.
AAAAGAACAATAACTAAGGATATTGATATCAACAGTGTCGCGGAATGAAATCCATACCACCGCCAATAAAAGAAACGATATAACACTAGCCTAGATTATACGGAATGACTGTCAACCCTGACTAAAGCAAGTATCAGTGAAATCAGAATAAATAATAAATATTACTGATATAATCAGATAAGGTATTGATTTCATCCCTGGATAAAACATAAATAGCTTTTATAAATAAACGATAAGCAGGACAGACATGGATCAACTCTACTATTCGTGCAACTAATAAAAAAACGACTTCATCATATCCCGCGAAGCAGGTTCAGAAACGACTAAATAAAAGCGAAGAATTCAAGTTGGTACGGTTCTGAGTTTCATCCAGGCAACCATCAAACAAATGGGGAGCGTTGCTCCCCGTATGCTTTTGCTTTTCTGTGCTTATTTACTTTCGGGTTCTACACCTGTACACATTGCATTCGCCAGTGCGACTCTGTTATCGATTGATAATTCGATTGCCTCAAGAATTGTCAATGGGATCTTGAAGGGAACCTGTGCCGGATGTTTGGTTGCAGTGAAGCCGCCACCACCGACAACAGTTACATCGAAGGTTAAATCATCTGGCAGATAACTTGTTATAGTTTTCATTGTCCAGATAGTGGTCTTCAATCTGTTTTTAATAACCGCGATACGTACTGCATTTGCACGGCTGTTAACTAAAGAGCACAGCTCAACTTCGAAGGCATAAGGATCACGGTTCAGTTCACTGGGTTTTGGTAATCTTGGTAACTGTCCCAGGTCATTGCGTATACTGTTCACATTATCACTGATTGAATGAAGTTTGTTTCCCACCGCTTTATGCATAATGAATAAAAACTGGCTGGGGATCTTATCCATTAAGTCCATAGCGGTATCGAGACGATCATTCAGTCTGTCAGCATTTTCCAATGCCGGGGCTTCATTGATAATGTATCCAAAACCGTAGAGCATGTCCGAAAAGTCCTGGCGAAAACCATTGACACCGCGATTGGCGAAAGCCTGGTATTCCTGCTGAGATTCAATGATAAATTCCACGACTTCCTTCAGCGAGTCCATCATTTTGCCATTCTTCATTTTCTCCATGAGCGGGCGATTTTCCGCAATTTGCTGATGGATTTCATTCAGCTTTTGCGACATGTCCTGAACCTTCTGCTGCACATTGCCTGGCGTGGCTTTTACCCTGGTTTTTACTTTCTGTGCTTTGTCGCCAAACCAGCCTGCATAACTGATACCTGGTGTGAAGAGCATAGTCGCGGTAAAAAGAACAACTACGTACATTTTTGTTGTTAGATTTTTCATGTCGATTCTCCTGGTTTGTCCGTTGTTTTGTTCCTGCTTACTGGGTTAAGCGACAGACAAGTGGAAATTCCCTCATGGACAACTAATCTTTTAAACCATTAATAAACAGTAAGTTAGGAAGGAGCATGGCAGTGTTCTTTTTTGATCCCGGGTTTTCTAGCTGTAAAGGTGGTAACACCAACCAGACTCTGACATCGAAAGGTGATCAAATTGGGGTAAACAGGACGAGCGATACGGCCAACTGATGTTTATACTATATATAAGTATCTTTATTTGAATATTAGGAATATGGCAAATCCATCTCGAATTACCCAGTTACTGCTCGACTGGCGCGCCGGTGAGAAAAAGGCGCTGAATGAGCTATTGCCTATGGTGCAGGATAATTTACGTCAACTGGCCAACAAATATATGCGTGGTGAGAATGCCGGACATACCTTGCAAGCGACAGCACTGGTAAATGAGGCCTATTTGCGGCTGGTCGATGTCGATATTACCTGGCAGAACCGCGCACATTTTATGGCGATTGCAGCCAATACCATGCGACATATTCTGGTTGATCATGCCCGTGCCAAGCGGCGGGAAAAACGCGGTGGCGATGCCATTCAAATCACTCTGCATGAAACACGGGTTGGCGGGAATAACGAACCTGATATTCTCGATCTGGAAGATGTGTTAAAAAAACTGGCTGAATTTGATGAACGCAAATCAAAGATCATCGAACTCAGCTTCTTCGGTGGTTTGACCTATGATGAGATAGCAGAAGTGCTGGAAATTTCAGCCGCCACGGTTGATCGGGAGTTACGCTTTGCCAAGGCCTGGTTACAACGGGAAATGACAGCGGATTAATCATCCATCAATTTCATTGCATTGACCAGGCTTCGCCGCATCCGATTAAATGAGCGTGATAACGATGCAACCTCATCTTTGCCCTTAAGCTCATATTCCGGCATATCCATATTCCCCATGCTTACATCATGCGCGATAGATGACATCTTTTTCACCGGTTGTACGACAATTTTATACAACAGAATATTTAACAAAATAATAATCAGCAGCAGTACAACCGCCGTTGATAGCAAAAAAGTAGTTAGCGTTTTCTGCGCTCTTTGCAAAGCCACTTCCATTGGCACGCTGACTATCTGGCTACCTACAACTTCATTGAGATTCCAGCCAAAACCATTCGATTCTCCATAACGAGCCAGCATTGACTCGGGTGCATCGCTCACCTTACCATGACAGGTCAGGCAGTTTTCATTTTTAATCTGAATCGGTCTTGCGATATACAGGTTATAACCAGTCGCTGTTTCGTGTTCGCCCACAAGTTCCTGTTGCTGATCATTGTTACGAAAATAATTTACGAGTTCCGTTTCCCACTCTGTTGCACGCGATGCCGGATTGGTGGGATTTAGCGTTGCCTCTTTATAGGAGTAATCAGGATAGAGTTTTCTCAACCGGGCAATATTGCTGGTTGCCGCATAAGCAGGCACCGATTGTGGTAAGAAATTACGTTTAATTTGTACTTCTAATAATGGACGTATTTCTTCAATGGTATAACTTCTTACCGACATGGCACTTTGCATAATAATCCCCGCCGTGTGTAATACTTCTTCACGAGCATTATCTTGCAGAACTTTATCGGCAATCGCGCCAATAGCCGCCAAACCAACGAAAAAGGCAATAAAAAACACCAGATTGAACTTTAGCCAGAGCTTCATGGTATCCACCTGTTTGAATTATCTTTAGAGTTTATTTAGGCAAAACCTGTCAACAGGTTAAAGCTTGCCAGTTTTTTTACACTTTACAAACTTTTCATACGTCTTTGTATAGCCAGTTAAATCAAATGCTATGATGCGCGTGTGAGTCCGGGGCCATGTCGGCCAGAAACCTAGCGCTAATTTTGCTTTTTTACCGTGAATCAACTGAGTATGAATCTTTTTAACCTTTTTGTTAAACACCACCGTGTTTTTATTATGTAGCTGGTCAACCTGGAATCGCTTTTGACTATCAATTTGCAGACCCGTTTCCGGGTAGCTGAGATCAATATTTGATTTTGTGATTGCGTATAATTCCAACCCTGTATAAAGCAGTTTCACCGGCGTTTCTGTCTGTCCATCATCGATCACGTGCGTGGCCGACTCCATTAAACATGTTGAATTTTGGCTGGCTGGGTCTGTGTCAATAACCACTTCCCAGTTTTCACCTGCCATGACCTGGGTATAAATAAACAGAAGCAATCCACTGCTTGCGAGCAGGAAATACTTACTCACTCATGACACCTTTGATTTTCTCAAGCAGCGCTGCCTGATCTTTTGGATTTGTGAGGCTGTCTGCCAAAATCTGACAAACCATTTCCCACTCACCTGTTGTCGCAATCGCACGACGTATCAATGTCCCGGCAATGGGGCCTACGTAAGGTAACAGGCAGGATTCCAGCTTAGCTAATTGCACAGGCGATAACTCAAGTTGTGCACTTGGATTGCTCACCTTAATTGGGTTCGGTGCTGGCGGGGTCGTGTTCATCGCAGCTTTTAGTTTCATCTTCTCTGTAAATATCTGTCTGGCTTCATCATCAGGAAGCAGATCACAAAGAGCAGTACAGAGTTCTTCTACTGTACGGCAACGTTTGGCCTGTCGGTGTACTAATTTAGAAGTGATAGGTCCTAAAACAGGTTTTAAAATATCAATAATTGAATCCAGAAAAGCCGGTTCCCACTCAAATGCTGTTTTACTGTTTTTCGCAATAGGTGAACCAACTCTTGTTCCTGATCCGGTGACCATCGCTGTTCGCACCGCAATGCAATCTTCAAGCATGGCTTTGATATCAGGGTAACGTGCTTCTGGATTACGCTGCATTGCCCTGGTTAAAATGGAATGCAGTGCCTGTGGAACCCGGTTGGTTAACGTGTCAGTGGGAACTTGATTAATATCAAGCACTGCTTCAACTACCTGACTGGTACCCTCCCCGTTAAAAGCGGTTTGCCCGGTCAACATTTCATACAACGTTACACCGAGTGCCCAGATATCAGCGCGGGCATCCACATCCTGACCGTGCATCTGTTCAGGTGCCATGTAGGCCAGAGTACCGACACCCATTCCTGTGCGGGTCAGGTTTACATCGGCAACTTTGGCGATGCCGAAATCCAGAATCTTTACCGTGTCATTATGGGTCAACATTATATTTGCCGGTTTGATATCACGATGCACAATATCTTCCGCATGCGCTGCAGCGAGCCCATCGGCAACCTGGACTGTCACTGATAATGCATCATCTAACTTAAGACTGCCGCGCTTCAAACGTGCGGCCAGGGTTTCCCCCTCATAATGAGGCATGGTGATATACATATGGCCGTCGGGCGTTTCATTGATATCATGAATGACACAGATATTGGGGTGATCGAGTCGGGATGCCGCGCGGGCTTCAGCCATGAATCGTTGGCGAGATGATTGATCCGCATGCATGTAGGCAGGTAAAAACTTCAGTGCCACATTGCGTTGGAGCCGTGAATCGAAGGCCTGATACACGACCCCCATACCCCCCGCGCCAATCTGCTCAATGATCTTATGGTGTCCGATTTGATCACCATTGGTGAATGGCACATTAAAACCAGTTAATGGCGAGGTGGAGGGTGAAGACTCGCTTAAATTGATACTGGCATTCACGTGAGCATCCAGCAGACTCATGACATCGTCGATCAGCGCCTGATCGCCATCACAGGCCTGGGCCAGATAAGCCCCTTGCTGCTCTGGGTCTAACTCCAAAGCGCCATCGAAAATCACCTGTAACTTTTGCCAGTATTCCTCGTCCATGATGCATTCAACCACAGTGGTTATCAGGGTGGAAGCCCCGAAGATAAATCGAACAGAGTCTACAAGGCGTATATCAGCAAATCGATCATTTTATTCCATATTTTTAATATGGTTTAACCATTTTTCAAAAGAATGACTTCGCCGATGAGGGGATTCGAGCATGAATAGCGCTTAGACGGATAGAAACCACATTTAATCACTCAATAATTCTTGCCTGGATAAGAAGGAGGCAACATGAAACCACAATATTCCATTCGGTTACTGTTTTTATTATTAAGCGTGACTGTCAGCCTGGGCGGCTGCGTGACAACCAAGGTCAGGGGGTATACCGACCACAGTTTTGCCAATTATAAAGTGCAAAAAATCGTCGTGCGCGTGCCCAACGCCGATTTCGCCTTTGCCGAGTTACTGGAGAACTCGATGGTCGAAGAATTAAAGGATAGCGGTATACCCGCCGCCTCGTTTATTCGTATGTTCCCACCCACTCGTGAATGGACAAACGATGAAGTCACGCATCAGCTGCGGCAAAAGCAGTTCAACGCCATCATGTATATCAACCTGAGCGGTTCGGAAACGCATAGCCAGACAATTGGCTACATCAACAGCGGCACTGCCAGTGTGTACGGAAATACCGCCTCTTATTACGGCAATTCAACCGCAGTGAAGACATTTCATCGTTATACCTCAACACGCGTCAAAGTCTATGATGTCGCATCGGGACGCACCGTATGGGTTGGCGACTCCAGTACCCAGGCCGGTGGACTTTTATATATGGATGATGAAACCCAAACGGAAAGCATCGCTGAAGAAACCGTTGCCAGCCTGAAATCGAACGGTCACATCTGACTGACTCCAAAACGTGTAAAAAGTAACAAAGGGGGCCGGCATGATTGTTAAATCATCCGGCCCCTTCTGGTTTGTCAGATACAAAATTTTTTCAATCCGGCATGAGGTGATTTCCGCATTTATGTCGCTTATCCATGTAGAAGCGAATTAAAGCAAACCACAGAGGGGAAACGATCATGTTTAATCAATCAGCTATTCAACTCCGCGTAATCACTTTGCTGGCCAGTAGCCTGATCTTTGCCGCATGTGGCGGTGGGGGTGGTAGCAATAGTGGTGGCGCCGGTGGTCAAACCGAACGAGGGATTAATGAAGGATCATTCTCTGAGAAGGATTTCAACTACGTCAATACCCACCCGGTGGGTTACAACCCGACCGGTACCGATGGTTACCAGGTACTCTCACGAGAGGAGCTCTTTGTCAGTGCACCTGACTACCTTGGCAATAACAAGTTACACAAACTGCAGGATGATCCGGACACAAATTATGCCGAGATCGCCGAAGTAAATGGCTTGTTCGAAAGTCAGGGCAACGTAAAAAGCGCCGCCGCCGGCCAGCTGGACCGGGACCCCGCAAGCGAACTGGTGGTCGCCACTGTTACCAATGGGGGGACAGGACTGACAATCCACCTGGTGAATCGATTAGCCTCCGGCCAGTATGCACGTACGCCAATACAGAACATCACTGCAGGTGCATGGCGCTTTGCCGGTGTACGCGTCACCCTGGGCGATGTGGATCACGACTACCGCGATGAAATCATTGTCGTCGCACGTTCGGCACCATTCGGGGAATCGGCGAACAACGGTCAGGTATGGGTGCTCGATGATCCCGAAGCGGGGGGCAGCCAGATGCTGTCTTATGTGCGTAATGGCCGGCATATTAATTTGTTTGGGCTACCTCTCAACGCCGATGACGACCAGCGCCAGGAAGTCGCGATTGGTTTAAGTGGGGACTCAACCAATGAAGGTCGCTATGCGCTTCGTTTGTATGATCTTGCCGAAGGTGAGCAGACCATGACACAGGTTCACGGCTGGCAATACCTCGAGCATGGCTCCAATCAAAGCGACAGCCGTACCGTCGTGGGTGACTTCGATCGCGATGGGGATGATGACCTCGCCTGGGTCGGATATGACGGCCAGGATATTATATCTACCAAAGATATCTTCACGATCAAACTGTTCGAATTCGAGAAGGACAACAAGGCCTGGAAAATGTTTGCGCAATACCAAATTAAAAACTCATTTTTCCTGAACACTGGAAATAACGAGGCTTTAAAACCAGGTAACTGGGCGGTTACCAGTTTTCATCCCGAGATTCGTCAGGCCGATCTGGCCCTTGTCTATCCTGAGCGAGAAGGCTCGTTCTATAAGACCGACAAGTACAAATACATGACTCTGCATTTTGATCGCACACAAAACAAATGGAGTAATCGTACTGTCACGATCAACTATGACTACTCGTACAATCCTGGCATTACGTTGGCAGCAACTGACGTGAATGCCGATGGCGCTGAAGAAGTACAACTCGGCATATTGCGTTATATCGGCTCCACAGGGAGTTTGCACCTTGCCTATCTGGAGCATGAGGATACCGGTATCAATCAAATCTGGCAGAGCCCGATATCCTTAGGTGCTGGCTCAGTTAGTAGTTATGGTACACCTGTACCTGTGTTGGCGCCCGGCGACTATGATGCAGACGGTTTTTCACTGCAATACACTGGCGTGCACTCCACAAAAGTGGGTGATCCCATCCCACTGGTGGTGATGAGTGCACCCCCAACTGTCGCGGGTATCAGTCAGAACGTTGACGATACTGAAAGTGCCTATGAAACCGGAAATACGGAAAGTAAAAGCATTGGTGTCAGCACGTATTCATCGATCACCGCATCGACTGATACGAGTTTTAAATTGTTTGGTGCACTCAGTGTGTCAGGACGCGCATCCATCGAAAGAGGCATTGAGCACACCGAGACCACGACGAAAAGTGAAACCTTCGTACAGGGATATCGTGGTGCTTACGATGACGATGTCATTGTCTTCCAGGGTACATTATATGAGACCTATGAATATCTGATCGTCTCAGCCGATGACCCCGCTTTGATTGGCAAGCGCATCACTATCGACATACCTGTAGACTCCAACATCTACAAGTGGACGGTTGATTATTACAACCAGAGAGTTGAACCTGATGATCAAATCGGGCGTGACCTGTTGACGCATACTCCTGGCGATCCAGAGACTTATCCCACACGCAGTGAACTTGCCATATTAATGCAGGATGAAATGCACTGGGATCTGCCAGGTGTCCATGCCGTCGGTCAGGGAGGCGCCAGTAATTACCAGTCAGTGTCATTTGCGACTGAACAGGCAACTGAAGATCAACGTAGCGTAACCAAGAGTTTTGGCGCTGGAGTCTCATTTGGCGTCGCGGTCAGCATAGACAAGGCCAATACTCAGGGCGCAACTCATGGCATTAGCTATGCAGAGCAAACTACCTTCGAGGCAACAGTTGGTGACATCGATGACCCTGATGACTATGACAACTGGCGCTACAACTGGGGGTTCTCAATCCATACCGTAGGACGTCTGGCCGACTCGACCAATCAGCCCGCAGGCTATACCAGCCGCAAGCATAGTTTC
>JASFLV010000077.1:0-9959 GCA_050117915.1 Thioalkalispiraceae bacterium
ACTTTGGGATGGGTGAACAGGTAATCCTCGATTTCACGGGGATAGATGTTTTCACCGCCACGAATGATCATCTCTTTTAAACGACTGGTGATTTTGACATAGCCATCTGTGTCCATGGTTCCGAGATCACCGGAATGTAGCCATCCCTGTTCATCAATTGTTTTGGCCGTGGCTTCCGGATCAGCATAATAGCCACGCATGATATGATAGCCACGGAAACATATTTCACCGACTTGATCCAGTGCAACGGTCTGCCCGCTCTCCAGATCAACAACTTTTACTTCCTGGTGAGGTAAGTTATGGCCAACTGTATTGATGCGTCTATCGAAACTATCATCAGACAAAGTCAGGTGCGTGAGGGGAGAGGCTTCCGTTTCCCCATAGCCAATTAAAATCTGTTTGCAGTGCATATCGTTGATGACCCTTTTCATAAGTTCTGGTGGGCAGGGAGCACCGGCCATAATCCCGGTGCGTAAACAGGAGAGGTCAAATTCGCTGAATTTCTCATGTTCCAGTTCAGCAATAAACATAGTGGGGACGCCATGAATTGCGGTACATCTTTCCTGGTGTACGGCTTCGAGTACTTTTAAGGGATCAAAATGCTCACAGGCGATAACCAGGCGTGCACCAACAGAAAAACAAAGCAGATTGGCAAGCACAATCCCAAAACAGTGGTAAAAGGGGACAGGGACAACCAGCCGATCTTCATTCGTAAAGTGCATGGCCTGTGCCGAAAACCAGGCATTATTCAAAATATTATGATGGGTCAACATGACAGCCTTGGGAAAACCCGTAGTGCCAGACGTGTATTGAATATTGATTACATCATCACGGTCGAGTTCAGCCGTGTGTCGTTCAAGTTCGTCCTGGTTAATCGTCTCGCCTGCAAGGATGACTTCCTGCCAGGCAGTAAAACCCGGGGCGGAGGTTTCAGTGTTACAACAGTCTTCAGGGTCGTAGACCACAATACGATGTAAGTGTGGAAAGTCTTCATTACTGATTTCAGTTGTTTGTTCAGTCAGTTCTGGAATCAAGTCGGTTAACATGTTGATGTAGTTACTGCTCCGAAATTCCGGGATCACGAACAGGCCATTTACTTCAGAGCGTTGCAGGGCGTAGGCCAGTTCCTTGGGACGATAGGCGGGATTGATATTAACCAGAATGACTCCGATACGCGCGGTGGCCATTTGCAATAATAACCATTCGATATTGTTGGTCGACCAGATGCCAATGCGATCCCCGCGTTTGAATCCTAATCCGAGTAGCCCCCTGGCCAACTCGTCACTTTCCTGTAGAAATTCATGATAGGTGAGGCGGCGCTGTTGCGGGATGGAGACGATGGCTTGCTGATCAGGATACTGTTCGACAATAGTAAGAAAGTGTTCTGGTATCGTAGCGCCGAGTAAGGCCACATCACCACCACGGTGATAATAACTTTTACTTACCGTTTTCATCTAGTCGGAAACCTTATCCCAATAGGCATCGACACGGGCCTGTATCTGGGCAATCGTATCTTCATCTCTGTCTGGCTCAAACAGGTGTTTAAAGCGACCCTGAAGTTTCAGGTATTCTTCAACCGGTTTGCGTTGCCTGGGAATCTTGGTATGGACAATCTTACCATCCACATATTCTTTTAATGGCCAGACACCGGTCTGTACGGCAAGGCGTCCTATCTCAACCGTATATTGTGGATCAAAATCCCAGCCAGTGGGGCAGGGCGCCAGCGAGATAAGCATGCGCGGCCCTTTCATGCTTAACAGTGTTTCAACTTTTTTTGCCAGGTCCAGGGGTTCCGCACCAATGATCGTTGCAACATAGGCGGGATTATGTGCGGCCCAGATAGAAAATAGATCTTTTTTAAAACCAGGGTAACCCCGGGATCCCTGACTGGTGGATGTTTTTGCCGCATGAGGGGTGGCTGGGGAATATTGTTGTCCGGTGTTGCCATAGCCCTCGTTGTCATAACAGAAATAAATAAAATCCAGGTTTCGGTCCATGGCGCTGGAGGTAGCCGATAATCCCATGCCATAAGCAGAGCCATCGCCAGTGATAACGACCACCTGCATATCTTCTTCTTTGGGGAGTTTATTTTTCTCTAACAGGATATCGAGTGCATCACGAATACCCTGGGCGCCGGCAGCAGCAGAGGCCATTGCCGTATAAAGCCAGCCACCACGAAACGGGGTAAAAGGATAAACGGAAAGCAAGGTCATGCAGCCAGCAGCATTCACAAAAACCGTCTTTTTACCCATGATGTCATACATCTCGTGAAGCGCCTCCAAGCCACCGCAACCAGCACACATCGGGGTACCGGTTCCCAACAGGTGAGTGGAGGGCATATCTTTCATCCGATGGAAATGTACGATTGATTGTGTGGCCATGGTTTACCTCATTCCTGTTCCAGTTCAGCGTGTTCTGCCGTGGCGATTGCCTGAAGTTTACGTATCTCGGTCAACTCATTTTCAGTATAGAGCAAGCGCGGTGGTGGTGTTTGTCCGGTCTCGGCGGCCGTCTTGATTGTATTGGCCATTTCAAAGAATTCTTCCTGGGATATATCCCGGCCACCCAGTCCGCCAACGAAGCTGGCCAACACAGGTGCAGGTCTGGAGCCATATAACACCCCGCTTAATTCACTATAGATAATCCCGCCCATCCCCATGGATATATTCTGGTCGATCACCGCTATTGCTTTGCGTCCCGACAATAAGTGCCTGAGGCGTTCCTGTGGCAGCGGCCGGAACAGGCGCAAGCGGGCCAGGCCAATCTTATAACCCGCTTCTCTTAAACTATCGACAGCATCTTTGGCCTTGGTGGCAAATGAGCCGATCATGACAAAGGCATACTCAGCATCCTCCATCTGATAACAATCAATAGCATCGTATTGACGACCAAACTGGTTGGCAAAGTCTTGGGCAATTTCATCATAAATCGTCATCGCATGTTGAATGGCCAAATGTGTTTCATAGCGAAAATAAGAATAAGGTCCACCGCCCAATACCGCCATCGCTTCGCTCATTGGTTTGTTTGCCCGGAACTGGATGTTTTCAGGATCGTACTCGCCTACAAAGGCAGCCGCCTTGCTTTCATCGGGTAACTCAACGGGTTCGCGAGTAAAGGAAAGATAAAAACCGTCCAGGTTAACGATCACCGGAACTCTTACTTCCGAATGTTCGCCCAGACGATGTGCGATTAACACGCTATCACAAACCTCCTGGCAAGTCGCACAGTGAATTTGAATAAAACCACTATCCCTTGCAGCCATGATGTCATTGTGATCAGACTCAAGGGTGATCGGCGAAGACAGGCCCCGGGAGACATTCACTAACACAAAAGGTACCCGCCAGCCGGAGACGGTATAAAGCATTTCCATGGCATATAACAGACCCTGGCTGGAGGTTGCAGTAAAGGTACGTACACCGGATGCGGCGGCCGCGCCCGCCGCTGTAATCATGGAATGTTCTGATTCGAGTGTGACCATGCGGGCATCCATCTCACCCTGATCGATCCACAAGCCCAGGTCTTCGATGATCTCGGTCTGTGGGGTAATTGGAAACGCGGGTATGTAATCAGCACGCGCTAGTCTGGCACCCCAGGCCGCAGCACTGTTACCGGTTAACAACTTACGTGTCATGCCTCTGCTCCTGCGAGTTCCTGCTGTTGTGCCTCGTGCTCAGTTATAGATTCAATGGCGTGCGGCGGGCATTGAGCCACGCAGACCAGGCAACCTTTACAGTGGTCATAATCAATCACAGGTTTGTTGTCCTTGACATCGATGGCACCATCCGGGCAGTAGGTACTACATACCCACCAACAACCACTGCACTTGTCGTAATTGATAATCGGTCGCATCGTTCGCCATAGGCCAGTTCTAACCTCGATACTGGTTGCGCCTGCATGAATGGCCGGAGCAGATTTCTCGGCAATTTCAAAAGGAACATCCACCCAGTTGGGATGCGTGTACTGAGTTGCCGAGAGCGGCTCGCTTTCCTTCACGATCCCGGCATGTTCCTGCATGACCGCATAAGCACTTAGTGCATTATCGATGTTTTTTTTGATTACCTTATCACTGAGTCCAGCAAGTTCTTGTTGAATGGCTTCGGCGATCGCCTGTTTTGGAATAACACCGGTTAGTGCGGCACCCGCCGCAGCACAACGACTACTTACATAGGGTAATTCAGCACGGTCCTCGATCTCCTCACCGGCTGGCAGGACAAGTATCATCGTCTCAGTATTTAAGCGTTGCTGCCATGTTGTCGGTTGCTCATGGGTATTGATCAATAATATGGTGTGTTTATCAATACCCTGCAGTACACCGGCGGCAGGGATGCCCATTAAGGTATCATCGGCTACGATTACCAGGTCCGGGTGAGAAATGATTCCTCGTTCGTTGACCGGTGATTTGGCAGCGCGTACATAGGCAAAAATCGGTGCGCCTCGCCGTTCTGCACCATAGCGTGGGGCATCCTGGACTTCATATCCTTGCAAAAAGAAAGCGGTACCCAGCATACGACTGGCAGTTTTCATTCCTTGTCCACCTCGGCCATGAAAACGTATGCGATACATTATGCTGTTCCTCTCGTTTTATTTGACTAAATAAAATCAGGTCCCATGGAAAAGGTCGTGTAGCGGCGGAAGCTCATTGCAGTTTTAACCCGTTCCAAGGCCATTTCCATGGAGGACTGGCGAGGTTGTATATTTTCGCGTTTGGCTCTTTCCAGTACCTGCTCGGTATTTCTTAATAATTTGTCTTTTATTGCAGACATTGCGCTACTCTCGCTAGCACCATGATATTCCATGGCAGCACAAATCACACCACCGGCATTTGCAATAAAGTCAGGAACGTATAAGATGCCTTTTTGGTGCAGGATGGTTTCGGCACCGGCGGTGATTGGAATGTTAGCGCCTTCGATAACCAGTTTAGTATTGAGTCGGTTAACATTATCTACGTTAATAACATCAGGTCGTGCTGCCGGGATCCAGATATCACATTCGATATCAACTAAATTATCGTTGTCGATAACTTTGCCATTCTCATAAGCTGTCACGCTACGGCCGGATTCTTTTAGTTTAATCAATTCATTGACGTCCAGTCCATCAGGGTTATGAATTGCGCCACGTGTATCAGAAGTTGCAACCAGTATCGCACCTTTATCCTTGAGGAAGCGCGCGGTGTTTTTCCCCACAGCACCAAAGCCCTGGACAACAAAGCGCGCATCTTTTAATTCGAAATCACAATAACCTACCGCAACTTCTGCAACATGACTCAGACCCCAGCCAGTAGCCCCAATCTCATCAAGTGGAATACCCCCGATCTCACGCGGTAATGCGACCACACGCCCAATCTCGTCACGAATCCAGGCCATACACTCTTCATCGGTTCCCATATCCGGAGCAAAGATATAAGTATCTTCGTTGCGAAGGGCGCTAGCCAGTCCTCGTAATAGTTCGGCTTTTTTTTGCTTCGGCATCTTGGGATCACCATAGATAACGACCTTGCCGCCACCATGGGGTAATCCGGCGGCTGCATTTTTAAATGTCATTGCCCGGGCCAGGCGAAAGCATTCTTCACTACTCACATCGGTAGCCATGCGGACCCCGCCAATGGAAGGGCCCTTGGCAATATTGTCTACAACCAAGATCGCTTTCAGGTTTAATGCTGGTTGATGTACATGTATGACCTTGAGTGGGCCAAGCTCATCGGCAAAACGAAATCCGGCTTCTGCCATTTATTACCTCCACCTGTTTTTATAATTATTATTGACCAGTACTCGTTACAAGATGCTGATATACATCATGAACTCGTTAATTTATAGCTGCGAGATCATGGCCCTTGTCAGACAACCTGGAAAGTATCTATTTTTCTAAGCAGGATCTGAATCAAAAAGGGCAAACCCCACTGTAATATAATAGTATATTGTTCAGGCTACGACTCGTCTTTGGAGAAAGTTCACGGAGTTTTTTAAAAATTCAGTAATATCAGTTGGATAACGGTAGGTCTAGCAGAGCTATGAGTAGGTAAGTTTTATTTCCCATTACCTAGGAAATAGGTCTCGGCGATCGAGTTGTGGGCACGAATCAGTCCTAGCTGAAGCTGGTCAATGAAACTGTGTAATTCATCTTGTTTTAGCTCATGAGGATTGGCAGTTAAAACCGTATCCTGCAATGCGTGTATTTCCCCGAGGCAGGATTTATTGCGTGGCAAGCTTTCCATGCAGGACTCCACTTCACATGTGGCATGGTAAAAGGCACGAGGAAATTTCCGCTCCTGTAACAGGAATTTTAAGACATCGGGCCTGCGCACGCGCACCTGAATGATGCGGCGATACATTTGATAAGCGGTTAATGACTTGAGCACACTCATCCACTGGATGTTTTCGTACGGTGTAAGATTTTCATGTTCTTCTTCCAATAGGTCAGCCGAACGCACATCAATAATTCGTGTGGTCATATCCGCACGTTCCAGGTTTCTTCCCATCCGCAAGAAGTCATAACCCATGTCATGGTACATAGTACCCGCCAGTTGACCGGTTAAGGTCTGTGCACCAAGAATTACTTTTTGTAAATAACTGTGGCGATTTTTGCGTGCAATGCCTGATTGTGTATTGGATTTTGCGATCAGGAAAAGGTCATTGATACTTTCCCATGTTTCACGTGGGATAATATCTCTAATCGTGCGCGCATTCTCCCGTGCCAGGCGTAGCGAACTAACAATCGATCCGGAGTTATTCAGATCAGCAATCATGAAACGCAGGATGTTGCGTTCGCTCAACTCGTCATAATGCTCATTGAAAAGGTGTTCGCTCCCCATGATTTCGGTAATTGGTTCCCAACCGACATTAGCGCTACGTGGCAAATCCAGGATAAGATTGGTTGTGACATTAATTAAACGCGCGGTGTTTTCCGCACGTTCGATATAACGTGCCATCCAATAAATATTTTCGGCAACTCTTGAGAGCATAATCAGTTATCCGTCATATCTACAATCCAGGTATCTTTCGAGCCACCACCCTGGGATGAATTAACCACTGTTGAACCTTTACGTAAAGCAACACGAGTGAGTCCGCCCATGGTGACATGGGTCGCATCTTTACCGGAGAGGATAAAGGGACGTAGATCCAGGTGGCGTGGTTCAACCCGGTTACCCACCAGGGTTGGTGCCGTTGAAAGGGTCAACATCGGCTGGGCAATATAATTGCGCGCATCGCGCTTAATCAGGCGTTTGAATTTGTCGCGTTCTTTGACGCTTGCCTGGGGTCCAATCAACATCCCATAGCCACCGGATTCATTAGCTGGTTTAACTACCAGTTTATCAATATTCTCGAGGACGTAATCACGTTCAGTTTTATTATTACATTTGTAAGTCGGTACGTTGGGGATGAGCGGATCCTGATCCAGATAATATTTGATGATCTCAGGAACATAGGCATAGACAACCTTATCATCGGCGACACCAGCACCAGGGGCGTTAGCAAGCGCCACATTGCCCGCCTTCCATGCACGCATCAATCCGGGTACGCCGAGGGCTGATTCAGGATTAAATACTTCCGGGTCCATGAACATGTCATCAATTCGACGATAAATCACATCAACACGGGATAGGCCCTCGACAGTATGCATATAGACGATATCATTCTCATCGACATGAAGGTCACGGCCTTCAACTAATTCAGCACCCATTTGTTGAGCAAGATAAGAATGCTCAAAATAAGCCGAGTTATAAATACCGGGTGTGAGCACCACGACCTCTGGTTGTTCTATATCACGTGGAGATAACGATGCAAGGCTATCGTAAAGTTGTGAAGGATAATCATCGACCGGCAGGATACTATAATCTTCGAAAAGATCTGGAAAGACGCGTTTCATCACCATGCGGTTTTCCAGCATATAGGAAACCCCGGAAGGTACACGCAGGTTATCTTCGAGTACGAAAATTGTGCCTTTATCATCTCGTACCAGATCAGAACCACAGATATGCGCCCAGATATTATTGGCTGGTGTTACGCCGACACACTGTGGACGAAAATTAACAGAGTCTTCCAGTAGTTCGCCAGGGAAGATCTTATCTTTTATGATTTTCTGCTCATGATAGAGATCATTGATGAACAGGTTTAATGCCTCTACACGCTGTTTTAGTCCGCGTTCAACCTGATCCCATTCTGATTTCGGGATAATCCGGGGAATGATATCAAACGGCCAGGCACGATCGATAGATCCTTCTTCTTCAGAATAAACAGTGAAAGTGATACCCATGACATGTATCGCCAGTTCGGCTGCCGCCTTGTATTCCTCAATTTCTTTATCTTTGAGTGCGCGAAGATAATCGCATATTGGCTTGGCTGCATCGCGTGGTTTGCCCGCTGCGCGAATTAGCTCATCGTAGATACCTTTGACTTTGTAACTACCCCATCGAATAGCCATAAAATAGATTCTTTGTGAGTGTTAAATAACTATAACAATTGCTACTATGAATGTAAAATAGACATATAAACTAATTAAATTGTGCTAATAATATACATAATCGTGCACAGATAGGCTATTTTGCACGTTTATAGTGCCGTTAAAGAGAAAGTAATATGACATATTGTGTTGCCATTAAAGTAAATGACGGTATTGTGTTTGCATCAGACTCACGCACCAATGCCGGTGTTGACTACGTGCGTACTTACAGCAAGATGCATACCTATACCTGGCCGGCTGATCGATCATTAGTGATTATGGCCTCAGGTAATCTCGCAACGACTCAAGCAGTGATAAATAAGATTGAGCATGACCTCGATGATGAAAAGAGTCGGTTTGATCTAAGACGCGCGAAGCAATTATATGAAGTTGCCCACTATATCGGTAAATTGAATCAACAGGAGCAGGCCGAGCACGGCAAGGCGTTTAAAGAAAATCGTAAGGCACTTGAAGCAAGTTTTATTGTTGGTGGTCAGATTGGTAAAGACGATGATGATATTTATCTGGTCTATCCGGAAGGCAATTACATCAGCGTTTCTCCAGAAACACCCTATATGCAAATCGGTGAGACCAAATATGGTAAACCCATACTCGATCGGATAATCAATGAAAAAACAAGTTTGAATGATGCGGCACGTTGTGCGCTGGTATCATTAGACTCGACTATGCGAAGTAATTTATCAGTAGGACCACCGTTTGAACTGGCTATCTATAGGGCTGATTCACTATCGGAACCAAAGTACCTGAATATTGAACTGTCATCACCATTTCTGACTGAGATCCAGGCAAAATGGGCGGAAGGCTTACATCAGGCATTTGATAATCTACCCAAATTTGAATGGGAAGATTGATTATACTAATAGGGACTGGCTTCCTTATGGTAACGCAGGCCAAGGTTAAGGATCTTTTGAATTAATTGCTCATATGTGTATCCTGCCTTTTCTGCAGAGAAGGCAACATCCTCATCACTCGCAATCGCGGCATTTGGATTTGCTTCCAACACATAAAGCTTTCCTTCCCCGGAAAGCCGTAAGTCGATACGCGCATAACCACTCATCCCCAGTACTCGGTAAATTCGCTTGCAGAGTTTGACAATCTTTTCGGGCATGCCTGCTGGCAGGTTGCGGACGAATTGATAATCGATACCATACTTTTCTCGGTATTTATCATTCCATTTGACGTTATATGTCGCTATCTTATGAATATTATCCTCAATATTGTCGAAGACCAGTTCACGCACCGGGAAAACTTCTAATCGTTTGTTGCCGATTATCGTGGCATATAGTTCGCGACCATCGATATACTGTTCGGCGATGGCATCGCCTTCGACCATTTCAAATAATTGCGTCACTCTCTCAATGAGTTCCTGTGGGCTTGCAACATATGAAGATTGTGCGATGCCCACTGAGCCCTGTTCAACTGTTGATTTTACAATGAGTGGATAGGGGAGCTTATTTAATTTGGATTCAGTGATTTTTCGATGACGTGGAAAAACGAAAAAT
>JASFLV010000078.1:0-9946 GCA_050117915.1 Thioalkalispiraceae bacterium
GTTGGCCGGTCTGCTGGTTGGCTTTGCACTTGCTGATGGTCGCCCAGAAAAGATCGCGATAGAACTTGTGGTTGCAGGAGGATTTATCGTCATTGCGCTGCTGGGAATGTGGAAGTGGCCCTGGTTAATTCCAACTGGATACGTTGCGCATAGTGCCTGGTGCATGGTACATCATTATTCATTTATTGGTGCAAGAGTCCGGGCCTGGTTTGCGCCGCTTTGTGCTTTGTATGCCATCATGATTGCTGGCTTTATCTATGGGCGTTTTTTCTTCTGAACCATGTGGGTCGCGAGCCTTAGTACTCATCAACTATCTAAATTTATTTCATGTCAGCTGACACCAACAACAAGCAAACAGATCATAATCAGCAACCCACAGTACGTTTAGATAAATGGTTATGGGCTGCGCGTTTTTATAAGGCCCGTTCCGTGGCCAGTGATGCGGTCAATGGGGGGCATGTGCATGTCAATGGGCAACGAAGCAAATCATCCAGGTCAGTCCAGATAGGCGATGAAATTAAAATTACCAAGGGAAGATTGGTTTTTACCGTGCTAGTTGATAACGTAGCGGACAGACGTGGTTCAGCAAAACAGGCTGCGGAACTTTATACTGAGACACAGGAAAGTATTGAAAAAAGAGAGTTAACCCGTTTGCAAACAAAGGCCCACAACCTGGCCAACCCCCATCCAGCACGCAAACCGGACAAACGACAACGACGCCAACTCAAAGCCTGGCAGGATAAAACATGACAAAACCAGTGACCCCATTATTGGCCGCCGATGCCTTGATCGAATTAGTTAATCTACCCGGTAAGCCGATCGTATTGATTGAACGTTTGAACGAACCCCATGGTTGGGCGATACCTGGTGGTTTTGTCGATGTCGGCGAATGCGTTGAGGCCGCTGCGATCAGAGAGGCAAAAGAGGAAACCTGCCTGGATGTGGAGTTAGTTACCATGCTCGGTCTGTATTCCAATCCGAAACGCGACCCGCGTGGGCATACCGTCACCGCGATCTATGTCGCACAATCGACAGGGACACCGCAGGCCGCCGATGACGCAAAGAACGTAGGGATTTTTAGTCTGGATGATTTGCCATCCCCGCTGGCCTTTGACCATCAGCAGGTACTGGAAGATTACCGCCATTACCGGGAAAGCGGCGCGCTGGCGCCGCTTAGAACTGAATAGGGCCGCCATACCGGGTAAAATCACGGTTGAAATCGGGATTTACGCCACTATCTAGTCTTATGAAAAATTAAGATTGAAGTAACTTTACGAGGCAATGATGGCTACGATTGAATTAACCAAAGAGAATTTTGTCGATACGATTACCAAAAACAATAACGTGATCATTGATTTCTGGGCACCCTGGTGCGGACCCTGTCAGTCATTTGGTCCTGTTTATGAAGAGCTTTCTGAAAAATATGACGATGTCGTATTTGCCAAGGTGAACACTGAAGATCAACAGGAACTGGGTGCCCAGTTCCAGATCCGTTCTATCCCAACTTTAATGTTGTTCCGCGATCAGATTATCCTCTATCAGGAAGCCGGTGCCTTACCAAAGTCTGGTGTCGAGCAATTGCTTGATCAGGCCATGGCGCTGGATATGGATGAAGTCAGACAATCCATTGAAGAGAATCAGGAACAGAAACAATAAGTCGTTATAAAAGTTCGCTTCCCCTTTTACCCAGGCCGGTAAAAGGGGTTGAATTTACTTAATACTAACGCAATCCATCGAACAGGATTACATCCACTTCTGCCCCGGCTTCTACTGAAGCGGACATCTGTGGAAGGACAATAAAACAATTGGCCTGGCTCATGCCACTCAAGATATGCGAGGCCTGCATCCCTGCACCATCAACAATCAGTTTACCATTGTCATTGCGAACGATACCGCGTTGATAATCAGTGCGGCCGGGCCGTTTTTTGATCAGAGACTGTGTCGTCGCCCGGACCGTAATCGGTTGCTGATAAGCCTGGCCCATCATACGTTTTAATGCAGGCTGGGCGAATAAATAAAAGGTCGCCATCACCGATACCGGGTTGCCAGGTAAACCAAAGAACATCGCATTTTTGATTTTGCCCAGCGCCAGCGGTTTGCCGGGTTTCATTGCGACTTTCCAGAAGTCGACCTTGCCGATTTTATCCAGAGTAATCTTTACAAAATCGGCTTCGCCGACCGAGACCCCGCCGGAGGTAATCACCGCATCGGCAATATCGGCGGCGTTGTTGAATGCACCCTCTATCGCCTGTTTGTCATCAGGGATGACGCCCATGTCGATCAGTTCAACCCCGAGCTTTGCTAGCATGCCGTACAGCGTATAGCGATTGCTATCGTAGATCTGGCCTTGTTCAAGTTGCTCACCGACAGAACGTAATTCGTCGCCGGTAGAGAAAAAGGCGACACGCAGTTTTCTTTTGACATTCACTTCCGGATAACCCAGTGATGCCAGCAGACCGATTTCTGCGGCACCAATCAGTTTACCGGTTTGAATCACCACACTGCCTTTGGCCATGTCTTCACCGGGATGGCGTACGTTCTGACCCGAATAATGTCCTTCACCAATATGAATCGTGTCGCCATCGACCTTGACCTGTTCCTGCATGATAACGGTGTCGGTCCCCTCGGCGATCTGGGCACCGGTCATGATCCGAATAGATTCGCCTTTGCCGACCTTGCCCTGGTAGGGATCGCCGGCAAACGAGGTACCAATCACTTTTAAACTTTGCTCGCCGGCCTCCGGCAAGTCACCGGCATTGACTGCATAACCATCCATTGCCGAGTTGGCGTAGGGTGGCACATCGATCGGCGAGATGATGTTTTCATCCAGTACTCGCCCGAGTGCCGAGCGGATCGCTACACGTTCTGTACCATTGATCGGCGTACTGAGCTTTTCCAGTTGTGCGTGCACCTGTTCGACGGTGAGTAGCTGGGGGTCCGGGCTGTCGCAACCGGCGACAAGGATAGATTTGCTCATGGATAATTTACCTTGAATGGGTGAGCGTCTATTATGCCAATTTAAATCCTGTGATCCAGTACCCCGCTGGATATAAGCGTAAACGCCTATCCGCTAAAGCTCGCAATCGTTACAGGGTTATTTTGACGCTGAGTCCAATAACAGTGTATCAAGTTTGTTTTTGATCTTCGGGCTGGACCAGTCAATTGCACCCGCAGCCTGGTATTCAATGAGTCCTCGTAGATTAATGAGATAGGAACTGGGCAAGGCGTTAACCTCAAATTGGCGCAGGGTTCTGCCGTATTGATCGATGAGGATGGATAGCTTCACCCTGTGTCTAGTAAGATATGCGTTGATATTCTTATGACTGTCAGCGGCAACGGTGATGATTTGAAATCTCGGGTTTTCTTTATATCTATTTTGCAGTGCTTCTATCAGTGGTAATTCTTTACGACAGGGTAAACACCAGCTGGCCCAGAAATGGACCAGGGTGATGTTGTCTTTATACGAAACTGCAATGGGCTGATTGTTTAAATCAGACAAGGTGATGTCGGGGGCATTGAGTTGCTGGCCCGGTTTTAAATCGTTTAACAAAAAAAACTCGCTATCGGCTGAGGATACCGATAGCGAAACCACCAGGAGGTGGAGGGGAAACAAAAGTCTTACCAGGAAAGAGAACCGGTCAATAGCCATCGTCCATCCAGGACCTGTTGATAACCATTAACATCCTGATAGATCGGATGCTGATATTTCACTTCAACACTGCCGCTGGTGTCAGGAATACGGTATTGGATACCAGGAGAAAGAGAAACCGAAGTTAATCCAGTATACGCTGGGTTGTCGACCATCGACATGGCGGGGCGACTATAGTTGCCATCATAATCGCGGTCCTGCTGGGTTTTGATCATGTTTAACTCGATACCAAGGTTGACGTAACTCGATGTTGAGTAGCGCGCGATTAAATCCACACCATACTGATCACCAAATTCATAGCCCTCATCACCTTCAGTCGTCAGGTGATAAAAGGCATTGATCTGGGTGACCAATGGATAGAAGGCGCGCATGTAGTTCATGGTAAACAACGCATCCCAGGAACCACTGCCTAACTGCATCATGGCATGCACGTAATTACCGCTGGGGCTAAGCTCATCATTTTTGCCAGTCGGTGCCTTGAGTCCAAAGCCGAAGGTTAATCGCTCCGTAGCTCTGATCGGTGCATCGGTATAGGCGGTATAAAAGGCCAACATCGAGATATCACCCAGGCCGGCGATCTCTTCCATGCTCATGTCCATGGTCATGCCGGCGGCATTACGCATGCGCATGTCCATGTTGTTACGTATTAGCGGGACGATACCGATCAGAGTCCAGCGTTCATTGAGAGGTCGAGCACCAATGAAGGAAAGCTTTTCCATGGTCATCTTGGTGGGTACGCTATACATCATACCCGGCATCCAGTTGGCATCGATCACCTGATCCGGCGAGACTTCGGTGGTGCCATTAAGGATGGTTTGCATGTCACTGTTTTCATATTGAACGGCCAAACCAAAGTTTTCTGCCAGGGTGACACCTGAGCTGTTTGCTCCCGCCAGGCAACATGACAGGCCACATTCACCTAACGCCTGTACCTGCAGGCTGGTGCTTAACGATAAAAGGGAAAGGGTTACAGCGATTGATAATTTAGTTATATTTCTCTTTTTTAGCATAATATTCTACTACCCCAAAAACATCTAAGCATCATTTGAATGCGGGATAGTGTAGTGAATGGCTCGAAAACCGAAAATGTGACATAGTGACGCGTGACATAATGTCGCACCTGCCAATAGCCGAAAAAAGTTAAAATCAATAGATGCTCCAGGAAAAATTAACCAATAACAGCAATCGAATAAATTTATATCGCCTGATCTGGTTACGCTTTATCGTAATTGGCGGTGCAGCGACAGTGGTTATCTACGGGGTAACCTGGCTGGGATTAGATTTGCCTCTATTTGCCTTATCCATGTTGTTGGGCAGCTTTGTTGTTATCAATAGCCTGACCCTGGTTCGGTTTCGCTTTGCGCAGGCTATTTCAGATTTTGAACTCTTTGTTCACTTGACCCTGGATGTGATAGCCCTGACCGTGCTGCTTTATTTTACCGGTGGCTCGACTAATCCGTTTGCCCCGCTTTATTTATTACCGTTGACACTCACTGCCGCGACTCTGCCAGGACGTTATACCTGGAGTATGTTTGTCGTCACGGTGCTGTGTTATACCGGCCTGTTTTTCTACTATGTGGATCTACCGCAAATGCATGGTGCCCATGACCATGGTTTTCGTTTACATGTCCTGGGGATGTGGCTCGGTTTTATCTTTAGTGCTTCATTGATCGCGGGATTCGTTGTCCATATGGCGGGGACAGTAAAAAGGCAGAATAAAAAGATTGCTGATTTACGTGAAAAGCAATTACGCCATGAACAGGTCCTCGCGCTGGGTACCCTGGCTGCCGGTGCGGCCCATGAACTGGGCACACCCTTGTCGACCATGGCAATCATCTTAAAAGATATGCAGGCGAGTGAGCCACTAGACCAACAGGAACTTGGTACCCTGCGTCAACAGGTGGATCGCTGTCGTGATATTCTTGGTTCTATCTCTGCTTCTGCCGGGACCACGCGCGCTGTTTCAGGCAGTGAAGTCAGTCTAGAAAAATATTTAACCGAGTTGATTGATTCATGGCAACAATCGCGAAATATTCACGCAACGGTCCGGATAGACGGTTCACATCCTGCGCCACAGATTGTTGCGGATCAGACATTTGAACAGGCGCTGTTAAATATCTTTAATAATGCGGTGGACGCATCGCCCGATGATGTTGAAATCAGGGCAAACTGGAATAGTCATGAGTTGATTCTCGAGGTATTCGATCGTGGAACTGGTTTGCCACAGGAGATACTGAAATCTACCGGGGAAAAAATAGCGAGCACTAAACAGGATGGTTTGGGCCTCGGCCTGTTTCTGACGTATTCCACCCTGGAGCGGCTTGGCGGCACAGTGCATTTACTAAATCGTGACGGTGGTGGAGTAATATGCAGGGTGGAACTGCCACTGGATGCGATATTGATTTCAAAAAACAATGACTGAAGTGAATAAAGACAAACCCAGTCTGTTAATCGTTGATGATGACCAGACGTTATGTAGTGTACTGGCGAAAGCCATGCAAAAGCGCGGCTTCGAGACCAGGGTCGCCCATGATGTCACAACCGCGCTAGCGCTTGCCAAGGACGACCCTCCAGAATATGCGATCATTGATTTAAGCATGCCAGGTGAATCGGGTTTGAACCTGATCAGCCAGCTCAAGAAAATTGATGAGCATACGCGGATGGTAGTGTTAACTGGTTATGCCTCTGTGGCAACGGCCGTCGAAGCGATAAAACTGGGTGCGATTCATTATCTGGCCAAGCCAGCTGATGCGGATGAAATTTTAAATAGCTTTCATCGTGATGAGGGGGACAGTAAAGTCCCTATTCCTGTCCGCCCTTTATCGGTAGCCCGCCTGGAGTGGGAGCATATTCAAAAGGTATTGGCTGAGTGTGATGGCAATATTTCAGAAACAGCGCGAAGGTTGAATATGCATCGGCGCACCTTACAACGCAAGCTGAATAAACGACCGGTGAAAGACTAGCTAGAGATTAAATTTAGTGAGAATAAATCTCGTAATTTCATCGGCTTTATTTAAGTCAAGTAGCTGGATATCAACATGTGAAACTAATGGTTCATCAGTGGCGACCGCAATAATTGATGGATCAGTTAAACACATAAGTTCATGACCCTGTGACGGTCGATGACATTCGAGCTTCGGATAGTTCACGTGTTTGAAACCCTCGATTAAAATAAGGTCCAGCTGTGAGGCATCCAGTTTGGTGACTAACTCATCTAAGCGGGCCTCGTCCTGGCCCGGTGTCTCTACCATCAATGCCCAGCGCTGTGAGGAAGCCACCAGCATCTGTTCGGCACCCGCTTTGCGTAGCTCGTAACTGTCCTTGCCCGGTTTGTCGATATCAAACTCATGGTGGGCATGTTTGATCATGCCGACACGAATGCCTTTTGCTTTCAATAATGGAATCACTTGTTTTAATAGAGTGGTTTTGCCGGTGCCGCTATAGGCAACAAAACCGATTAGCGGACAGTTTATTTCAAGCATGGGGTTGTTCAATTTTTTGTTTGAGTTGTGCAAATTGCTCGGGGGTATTGATATTAATGAAGCCCTCACTTTCATCGGAAAAATCGATCGGCTCTGCCTGGTGTTCAGCCAAAAAGCGATGTACCGCCAGTTGTCTATGCTGCAGCCGGGTTAATAAATCGCTCTGCAGGGAATGATGTAACAGGCAACAACCGCTTTGCTGGCGTTCACCGTCAAAGGCAACATAGGCCCTGGCTTTACCGTCATGATCGAGCATGCGTTGCACGTAGTCCGTCGGTAACAGGGGCAGATCACAGGGGACAGTTAACAGCCATTCCGTATGTAAAGATTCCAGGGCCGAATAGATGCCAGCTAGCGGGCCGAGCTGGCCGGGCAGGCGGTCTTCGATCACCGGGTAGCCCAGTTGCTGATAGGCAGTGATATTGTTATTGGCGCTGATGACTCGCTGGCTAACCCCCGGATCCAGACGTTGCAACACATGACTTATCAGCGGTTGCCCCATTAGTTCCAGCAAGCCCTTGTTCTGGCCGCCCATGCGGCGGCCCTCGCCACCCGCCAGTATCACCAGTCCGATATCGTTGACTTTTATCAAGTTAACTTCCTGTTTTTTGGCCGATTATTAAGGTTAAATTTTAGATTATTCAGGACGCTATATATATTAGTAGAGCAAATATTTTTATCGATTTACAAGGGGCAGGTTATGGCATCAGTAGGTTCAAGTCTGGATACCGCCATTTCAGGATTACAAAAAGGTATCGAGCAGGCCCGGCGCGCCGGTGCAGAACTGGGTCAGCATACCGAAAAATTAAACGAAGCCAGCAGCGATTCAGCGGATGAAGACAAACAGGGCAAGGGCAGTATTATCGATGTAACCGCCTAGCCTTGCTGGCGGAGGGCCCAATCCAGGTGTTCATCAATCAATGCAGAACTATCCTGCTTACGAGCAATTAATTGTTCTGTAATCTTATTCTGCATCGCTACGTTATTCGTGCTGCGATATTTTCTCAGCGCATTACCGAGCGCGATAATAATATTCCGTAACCAGACTTCATAACCAATGCGACGAATCGGTGAACCCTGCATTTCTGATTCAAAGCGTTGTTTGTTCCAGCTGAATAATTCTAACAGGCTAATCTCATCCAGATCATGGCGGGGCAGGAAGTCATTTTCTTTCGAGTTGCGGGCAAAGCGGTTCCAGGGGCAAACCAGTTGGCAATCGTCACAACCATAAATTCGGTTACCCATCTTCTCGCGCAATTCCTCCGGGAAACTACCGCGGTGTTCTATGGTTAAGTAGGAAATACAACGACGCGCGTCCAGTTGATAAGGGGCGACAATCGCACGGGTTGGACAGGCATCGATACATGCCTGGCAGGTACCGCAGTGATCGTCACTTTTATCCTGACTGACTGGTAACGGAAGATCGGTATAGATCTCACCAAGAAAAAACCAGGATCCCGCATCGCGATTGATCAAGTTGGTATGTTTGCCAAGCCAGCCAAGTCCGGCTTTGACGGCAATGGGTTTTTCCATCACCGGCGCACTATCGACAAAAACACGATAACCGAATTCACCAGTCACAGATTTGATTTTATCAGTCAGTTTTTGCAGGCGTTGGCGTATGAGTTTGTGATAGTCACGGCCCAGGGCATAACGGGAAATAAACGCCTTTTCCGGATCGTTGATAATTGCCCACGGCTCAGCACTGGCTTCAGGCCAGTAGTCCATTCGCACACTAATGATCCGCAGGGTATGCGGATGTAATTCTGCCGGGCGAGTTCGTTTAGTTCCATGGCGTTTCATCCATTCCATCTCACCATGAAAACCATTTGCCAGCCACGTGTTTAATTTTGTTTCAGCTTCAGTTAAATCGGTATCACTGATACCTATTTGTTGAAATCCGAGTTCCTGGGCCCAGGCAGCGATCTGATTGACTAACTCTTTGAGAGTTGTTGAGCTATCATTCTCTGAGGTATTTTTTATCGACATTCAAGTGTCTATTCAGCCCGTAAAGGTTATCATGGGAGTATGACAAAGCTAGCACATAATTTGTACAGCGCAGAGCAGGTTCGTGCCATGGATGAGTACGCCATTAAAGAACTTGGTGTCTCCGGTACGGTATTGATGGAACGAGCCGGTTCAGCCGCATTTGATGTCCTTAAGCAATACTGGCCTGATGCAAAAATCATCTCGATCATCTGTGGCACCGGGAATAATGCCGGCGATGGTTACGTCATCGCGCGCCTTGCAGTGGAAGCCGGCCTGGAAGTGGAGGTATTACAGGTCGGTGACGGGCAAAACTTAAAAAATGATGCCCTGGCCGCCGCGCAACGTTTGCAGGCAGTGGATATTGAGGCAACAGAATTTACCGTCCCAAAGTGCCAACGCGGTGATGTGATTGTCGATGCGTTGTTGGGCACAGGTTTAAGTGGTGAAGTTAAAGATGAATACTACACGGTAATCAAAGCTATCAATGCCTGTGGTAAACCGGTGCTGGCCCTGGATGTGCCCTCGGGTTTGGATGCCAATACCGGTCAGGTTGAAGGCATTGCGGTGAAGGCCGATGTCACGGTGACATTTATTGGTAACAAGCAGGGCTTATATGTTGGTGATGCCTGGGACTATTGTGGCAAACAAATTTTTGAGTCATTGAATGTGCCCGCTGCGGTGCATGAACAGGCCACCTGCAGTGTTGAACAAATCAATTATGAAAAACTCAAGTCAATCCTGAAACCGCGGGCGCGCAATTCACACAAAGGAGATTTTGGTCATGTCCTGGTTGTCGGTGGTCAAGTCGGTTACACCGGTGCAGCGC
>JASFLV010000079.1:0-9930 GCA_050117915.1 Thioalkalispiraceae bacterium
CGCGATCATTCAGTTAGCGGAACAATTGAGTGATATGAAGATCAAGTTCACCAGGCTGGAAAAGCTTTACAAATCGCTTATCCTGAAACAGGAAAGTGAGCATGTAGAAAAAGGCAAGGAGGCCCCCGTTACCACTGCTGAACCAGCAGCACCGATTAAACCGGAACAAACGGATCAACCAGCTTCGTCCCAGGTCTCGTCCCAAGCAACAGGCCCTGCTGAAAAACAGACAAGACCGGCTCCAGCGGCAACTCAGACAGCGCAACAATCGCGTACTTCGATACAACAACGGGCTGACGCCATAGAAAGCAAGATAAAAGAAAATGTTATCGATAAACTGGTCGCTTATGTCTATAAGTTCTTTACTGACGGAAATGTCGTAGTCAAGATCGGTATGCTGATTACAATATTCGGCGTTGGCTTTGTGCTCAAATATGGCTACGAGCAACAATGGTTTACCTTCCCCATGGAGTTACGTTTTATCGGAGCAGGGCTACTCGGCCTAACCCTGGTCATATTTGGTTGGCGGTTGCGCAATAAAAAGAAGGTTTATGCATTACTGCTTCAGGGGGGCGGTATTGGCATCATGTATTTAACCGTATTTGGTGCGGCCAAGTTCTATAGCATGATTCCAATTGTTATGGCCTTTGCGATCATGATTGGGCTGGTCGTATTCTCAGCCATGCTCGCGATTTTACAAAACGCCAGGCAACTAGCTTTCTTTGGTGCTATTGGTGGTTTTCTCGCGCCGGTATTATTATCCACGGGGGCTGGTAATCACATTGTTTTGTTTAGTTATTATGGCCTATTGAACGTTGGTATTCTTGCGATTGCTTATTACCGAAGCTGGCGTGAACTGAACCTGCTTGGATTTGTTTTTACATTTGGTATTGCCGGGCTATGGGGGGCCGATCGCTATAGTGCTGAATTATTGAGTTCCACCGAACCA
Source organism: Thioalkalispiraceae bacterium (assembly GCA_050117915.1). Classification (GTDB taxonomy): domain Bacteria; phylum Pseudomonadota; class Gammaproteobacteria; order UBA6429; family Thiohalophilaceae; genus SZUA-24. The sequence goes on from JASFLV010000079.1 coordinate 950, forward strand.
TTCCTGATACTTTACTTCCTGATGTATGCGGCGATCGCAATCCTGTTTGCTCTCAGGCAGCCACCCGATTTAAAAGGTTATATTGATGGTACTCTGGTGTTTGGTGTGCCTATCGTGGCATTCGGCTATCAGGCCGCAATGGTGCATCATATCGAATACGCTATCGCCTTTAGCGCCTTAACAATGGGTGCCTTTTATATTTTACTAGCCACCCTGTTATGGCATCGCGGTTCAACCGGGATGCGCCTGTTAACCGAGGCATTTTTGGCCATGGGTGTTGTCTTTCTGTCTCTGGCCATTCCCTTAGCCCTGGATGGACGCTGGACTTCAGCCGCCTGGGCAATGGAAGGCGCCGCGCTAGTCTGGGTCGGACTCAGGCAGCATAGACTGCTGCCAAGGCTGTTTGGCGTGTTATTACAGTTTGCTGCCGGTTACTTCTTCCTTGAAGACTGGCTAAATTCAGCATCGCTTGCCGATTCACTGATTATTCTAAATGGCGAGTATCTGGGAATGGTGATTATTGCATTGGCGGGATTGTTTAGCAGTTACAAACTTTATAAGCATAAGCAGGAACTCAGAAACTTTGAAATTCCCTTACATATAATTCTGTTTATCTGGGGGCTCATCTGGTGGTTCGTAGCCGGTTTAGTTGAACTGGACAAACATGTCAGTTCACGTTATCTCCTGACTGCCTGCTTTACGTTTATCAGTGTCAGCCTATATCTGTGCTACGCAATACAATGTTGGACAAAATGGCGCATGATGCGATTCCCGATATTAGGTCATCTCTATGTGATGATAGCGATGTTATTGTTGACCGTGGTTTCGGTAGCAGATCACCCCTTCGGGAATTACGGCTGGATTATCTGGCCGGTTGCTATCATGCTTCAATACTGGTTTCTGTACCGTTACAGTGATGAGGTATCCGAGAAGGTCATGCAGTGGCAACATATGATGAGTTTCTGGTTGATCCTGTTGCTCGCTTCATGGGAGTCAGCCTGGTTGATAAATAAGGCCATTGACGGGGCAGATGCCTGGCGAGACGTTATGTTTGCATTAATGCCAGCGATCATTATGCTGCTGCTATTTACTGTCGGTAAACGTATTCCCTGGCCGATCAGGGAACACTACAAATGGTATGCAAGTCATGCAGCCGTCCCGGTAATGATAATACTGTCACTGGTTGCCTTAGCTTTTGCAGTATTCCATGAAGGCAATCCATGGCCGGTCAATTATATTCCTGTCGTTAACCCGATTGATCTGGCGGTGGCTTTCCTGGTTTATTTACTCATACTCTGGCGTATGCAGCTTGAAAATATTGACAGTCGTTTCGCAGAGCTTATCGATCAACGTATCTTTAACTATGCTATCGCTGGGCTGGTGTTTATGTGGATTAATGGAATGGTTGCACGAACTGTTCATCATTGGTTCGCTGTTCGCTATGACCTTGAGAGAATGCTCAGCGCAGATCAGTTCCAGGGTTCGATTTCTGTTATCTGGACAATACTGGCACTTGCCATCATGGTTATTGCCAGTCGTCGTCTAAAGCGCCATTTATGGTTTGTGGGCCTGGGTCTGTTTATTGTCGTAGCAGCGAAGTTGTTCCTGTTTGATATGAGTAATGCCAATGCGTTAACTATGGCACTTTCAATTACCATTGTAGGCATTATCGCAGTTGTATTTGGATATTTCCTGTCACCCTTGCCACCCAAAGCTGAGGAGAGTCGGTCATGAAAATACTGATAGATAAGAGCATGACAAAGTTGATTAAGCTGATCTTTAGTGTTTTGCTCGTTGTAGTATCTTCTCTCTCCAATGCAGCAGTGAAGAATGACTTTGCCTATGGATTCAGTCTCGAAGTGGATGGTGACGGGGCGATTTATTCCTTACAGCTTAATGAAGCTATTTATCAAGGGCTCACCCGTGAAGATCGTGGTGATTTGAGGATATTTAATGGCAACGGCCAGGTCGTGCCTCATGATATTCGACGTGCGGAAAAGATGACCAGGCAAAAGCTACCCGCTATTGAATTACCCATTTTTCCACTCTATAAGGAAGGCCAAGCAGAAATGATGACCGGCGCTGGCTATAATGTGCATATAACAACCAATGAGCAGGGAGCCATCATTGATCTTAACTACGGCAAAGCAACGAGTAAGGAACGAGTTCTTGCTGGATATATAATTGATGCCAGTAGTCTTGAGCATGCTCCTGAGTTGATGACGATCAACTGGAACGAGCAATATACAGATTTTGTTCGTACCGTTAGAGTAGAGGGGAGTGATGATCTGACTAGCTGGCGAACACTCGTGAGTCGAAGCGTGTTGAGTGACCTGCAGCATGGTAAACATACCTTGATACAAAAGTCCGTTGAACTGCCTCATTCACTACCTAAATATTTGCGACTCAGTTGGGCAAGGCACGAACCGTTTGAGGTTAATTCAATCCAGTTTGAATTTCCTGAAACATATCGTGGCCAGGAGCGGAACTGGTCTGACTTTGTCCCTGTCCATTTTGATGAAAAACAGAATGCTTATTATTTTAATACCAAAAGCGTATTGCCGGTTGATCGACTCAATGTCAAGTTGCCACAACGAAATACACTAGTTAACGTTCTCGTTGAATCCGCCGCAGCAAAAGACGGGCCCTGGTATACGCGTTTTCGTGGCCTGCTCTATGATTTACAATATGGTCAGAATAACCTGAAGAATCCGGATATTCATCAACCGGTTCACTCCCACCGATACTGGCGGCTCACTATTCTAAATGGTGAAGGTGAATTATCGGGTGAACCAAGCCTAAAGTTGGGCTGGATTGCAGAAGAATTATTGTTTGTGGCAACGGGTGAATCGCCTTTTACACTTGCATATGGGAGTGCGCGTGTTGGCCCGGTGGCGGCACCTCTGGCACAACTGTTGAGTAAACGTTCAATCAAACAACAGGGTCGCCTGATCAAACCGGCAAAACTGGGTGCCGAGATTGATCTCGGTGATGAGTCACGCCTGGCGCCACCTAAGCCACCGGTTGACTGGAAGCGCTATTTGCTCTGGGCCGTGTTAATCTTAGGCGTCGCCGCATTGGCATTGATGGCCATGCGGTTGTATAAACAAATGGAAGAACAAGACGCAGAAGAGTAAACTATCAATTCTAAATAAAGTATAGATAGAGAGCGCGATGATGGAAGAGCAAGAGAAGAAATCACCTGGTCTGTGGGACGTCACCAAGAGCGTATTGGCCGCGGGTCTAGGTGTACAAAGCCGCAAGAATTATGAGCGCGACTTCAGTCATGGCAAGCCCTGGCAATACATTCTCGTCGGCCTGATTGGGGTAGGGCTCTTTATTGCGATTGTGATTACGGTAGTCATGACTGTTTTATCGCTGGCAGGCGTCTGAACTCGCTGGTTTATTGCCCATTCACCACACTCCCCATCTCAAATATCGGCAAATACATGGCGATAGTCGTGAGGGGAATCATAACTATCCCCATGATTGCTGAAAACCCTACCAGCCACCAGCCGATTGTATGTTTGAAATTATATATGAGCAGATTACCAATAAAGCCAGGTAGAGCCAGCAGGTAGAAATACTCATGTATGCTGAGAATTAAACGGGTGAATAAGGGTAATTCAGCACCAAAACCAGTAAATAACTCCTGAAACTCAGGTACGATGTATGAAAGCAAGAGAAAGGTGATGAGTGCAGCTATAGTTGTAGTCCATGAGGCCCATAACTGAGTAGTCTGTTTCCAGCTCATTATTTCTATTCCCCGGGATTTTCAATTATTCGTTAATGACTTAAGGCCATAAATAGAAAGACTGTAAAATAGATAACCAGTGCGATGGCCAACAGGTAGCCGATGAAGCGCATGGGGTCTTCTTTGAATATATCTAACAATGTCCTGGCCGAACCGGTTTGTTTTTGCTGCTGATATTCTTTCTGGGCTCTACTTTGTCGAACCTGCTGATATTCCTCGATAAGTTCTCTGGCCTTTTCCAGTTGGCTTTCATCTTTCAGCCAAAGCGCTGGCATCGAGATACCGAATATTCCTGCCGAGGTTTCGTAGTAATCGATTTTATTTTCACTCAACAACTCACGCACATCCTGTGCTTCGTCTTCCGGGACAAAACGTAACTTAAAGATAATAACTGCCATCATTTATAACCAGTCTGTAAAGGCAATTCCAATGCCGATACGCTTTGTGTGGGCGTTATAATCTATCAGGCTTTCCCCGTAACCTTCAAAGAACTGGAAGAACCACTTCGCACGTCGGCTCATTGGATAGCTGTAGTTAAGTTCAAGCGCGCCCCGATTATCGGATTTAAAATTGTTGCGCAACATAATACTGGCTGTATGTTTCCCCGTTGCCCAGGCAGCACGAAATTCACCATGCCCCATGAAATGCTCAATATCGGGATTATCATCTTTGCCCCGATCCCCTAAGCGAATCCAGGGTTTGAAACTGAAGTAAAAATTTCCTTGTTCAAAAATAAAATTGGCGTAGATCCGGTTCCAGCTCCTGGATAGTGGTTCACTACGCCCATTGGATTGATGCACCGCACCAATTATATTGAGTTTGTTTTTAAAGCCAAGGATTTCCCAATTATTGGGGATGGTCAGGAATATCTCAGGTTCATGGTTGGTTTCACGAAACGGACTGGAGGCGGAGGAATTATACGCCTGCCAGAATGACAGGTTAGTATAAGCAAAGTGCAGTGTGCCCTGTTCACCAAAAAGCTTTTCAGCAATGGGGAATTTTATGCTGACTTGAAACTTGATTTCCTCGTTATCGAATGTATTTGTTGAGGTTGCTGCGAACGGGGCCTGATTCGGTTGCGGATTGTAAGTATAAGGCATTATATAGTTGGGTTTATGCGGGGTAAGTACAAAAGGTTTAAATCGGGTTTCCTTTTCTATCTTGATTCGACGATCCAGGATAGAAGGTGTGTCTGAAGCCGCATATATGATCTGGCTATCTCCCATAAAACAGAGTAGTAGCAGGCAAAAAAATAGATGAAATTTCTTTGTATATATATTATTCATTTTGATTTTGTGCTTTTATGATAAAGGCTTCACGTAATACATAATAGGCAGAACGTAAAAACAGCAGGGCAATGGCAATCCCGACTAATACATCTGGCCACTGATTCTGGCTCAACCAGACGCCCACAGCAGCAAGTAACACTGAAAAATTGGCAATGATGTCATTACGTGAGCATACCCAGACAGATTTCATATTAATGTCTTCACTTTTGTGTTTCCATAAAAGCAGCAGACAAACTCCATTGGCGGTAAGTGCCAGTAACCCAACAATTCCAATAGCTTCAAAGGTAGGTACGACAGGGTAGATGATTTTGTAAATGGCCTGTCCCAGCACAAAAAAACCAAAAATGGCCATGATGCTGCCTTTAATGATCGCTGAAATTGCTTTCCATTTAACGGATTTAGCAACCACATAGAGGCTAAAACCATAAACAATCGAATCACCAAGCATGTCCAGGGAGTCGGCGAGCAGGGCAGTGGAACTGGCAAGTAATCCGGCGATGATTTCCACCAGGAACATCGTCAGGTTAATCGCTAGCACTATTTTCAGAGTGCCGTACTGGCGCTCACGCAGTTTTTCTATTTCACATGCAGAGTTACTACAGCAATCAGTCATCTATTATTTATCCTGAGTACTGGTCTTTTGTAATGCCAGGCGGGTAAAGACCGGGCCGATAATCTCAAAAATAACGGTAGAGCTAATTGTAATCGATAATAGCATCTGCCGATACTCCGGAAACTGGTTAGATGCAACCAGTGCCATCCCTATAGCAACGCCAGCCTGCGGTAATAAAGCAATACCTATCCATTGTCTGGTTTTCGATTCAGTATGGCTGAGCTCGCTACCAAGAAGAGCACCAACATATTTACCAATAGCACGGCTTATCAAGAAAATTAGTCCAATCAGGCCAATGTCGTACAGGGCACTAAAATCAAGACTGGCACCTGCCAACACAAAAAATACGACCATGACCGGCCATTCAATATTTTCGATGGCATGAAATGGATAGTCATGATGCTTGGCAAAATTGGTGATGATCATACCCATCACCATGGAGGCGATTAAGAAAGAAAGATCGAGCCAGGCCGCAAGCCCGCCGCATAAGAAAACCAGGCCCAGGGCCTCGGTAAGGATCGGCTGGCCCTGTTTGACCCGACCCGTCAGATAGGCCGCTGGAAAACCAATTACCAGGCCTAACAGGATAGAACCGCCAATTTCTCTTAGTGCAATGAGAATACTTGCCGATTCCTGGCTGGCGCCGTTGAGCTTGGTTACGATAGCAATCCCAAAGCTGAATAATATTAAGGCCCAGGCATCATCCAGTGCGACGATGGAAAGCAAAATAGTCTTAAATGGGCCACGATAGTTTTGTTCAATGGTGACATCAAGAATTGCAGCTGAGTCTGTGGCGGCAGCAATACAACCTAGCAATATTGCAATCCCCAGAGAAACACCTGCCCAGAACAGGCTGAGACTGACAATCAATGTAGTAAACACAGCCGCAGTGATTGAAATCCAGAGTATTTTTTTTACGGAATGGTCAAATGAATCACGGGTTAGTTTACCACCGAGTAGGAAGCCAACCATTAACAGTGCCATATTGGCGATGATATCGAAGCGTTCAGAAAATACATCGGGAATGATGTCCAGCGCTTCGGGACCAATCAGGGCACCAAATATGAGTAACAGGGTGACGCGGGGAAGAAAAGTACGACGACCCAGCTCAGAGGTCAGTAAACCAAGTAATAGTACCCCTCCTAGCGTAAGTAGAAATTGTGATGTTGCTGACATAAAGAACCCGCCATTCATTCTATGAATAACATATTTTGCTTATATAGTATGACATTGTAACGTATCTGAATGAAAATACTGCAATGGATAAAAAAAGGCACTACCAAATAAGGCAGTGCCAGTTATCTGTCAAGCTGGAGGGGGGGAGATTCTAACCAGTTGCAGTTTGTTGCGCTGGCGAATGACAGATAAATTCCTTGATTTCTTTTATGACATTGAGTTGTTTCTGGCGACGTCTCAGGTCTTCAGGGTCGGTTAGTTTAGACATTTTAACCATATGCATTTCATTTTCCTTATCGAAAAGCTCAATATCATGTGTAGAGAATGTTTGTTCACTGCCAGGCTGGACCAGATGGCGTTCGTAACCGAGCTGATCCATAATTTTTCCTGCTACTGACTCAATAATCTTTATATGTTGCTCAGGCATATCATTAATGAATTTATTTGAGTTAGTTGACATCAATGGCTGAGTCAAATTAGACCACAAGGAGCTCTGTGTCGCTGTACGTGAGGCTTCACTGGAACGATGAAAGTTCAACATTTCTGGGATAAAGCGGATGCCGAGAAAATCGCAAAGATCTTCGATTACATAATCAGGATTACTGGTTAATTCCTCATAACAGACGCGTTTAAACTGGTTGGCTGGGAGCCATTTTTCAGCATCGAGACAGTACTCCTGTAATTCAACCCATTTTTTGGCGATGTTGAACGGATGTTTATCACCTATTACGGCTTTGCCGAATGATAAAGCGACATCGCGCGGATCACGATATAGATAAATAAACTTTGCATTCTGCAGATAATCATTGAGTTGTTTTGCCCAGCGAATATTTTGCATGCTTTTGCATAACCAGCTATTAGCATTTTGACATTTAGCATAAATTGTCATGACTGCATTGAAAACTGCGATCAGACTATTTTCGCGGCAAAGATTTCGTACAGAATGGCGGTCAAATTTATCGATATTTTCCCATGTCACAGGATTATTCTCTACAATACGACACACATCATCTACCAGGCGCATCATTATAGTTTCATTGCTCAGATCACCGTATTCAGCCATTAATGGCATTAGGTTCTGAAGAATATGCGGGGGATGTGGGGCTGCCACCTCAGGTGATGAATTTAGTATTAGTCTTAACAGGTTTGAGCCGGAGCGTTGTTCGCCAACCATCAATATAGATTGCATAAATTATTACCTCGCCAGTTATTATTAATACAAAAGATAACCAAGCAAACCTGCTGCAAGAATGACCCAAAGAATGTCGAGTTTTAATCGAATTAGTGCATACAAGGAAGCCAGTAAAATAAATGTGGGTGACCAGAAATCGTTAAGCGAAAAAGGCCAGGCTGGATAAGATGCTTTTAATAAAATTAGTGAGGCCACGGCAATCAGTCCGATTACACCGCAGTGTATCCCATGCATGGCAGCTTGCATTACTGTTGATCGCTGAATGTAAGAGAGTGCCTGCGATGCAGTAACCATCAGAACTGCAGGTGGGGTATAAATCGCAATGGTGGCTAATAAAGCACCTAACCAACCATGTGTCTTGAATCCAATAAAGGCAGCACTGATTAGAATTGGCCCCGGTGTTATTTGACCCATCGCGATACCATCAGTGAATTCCTGCTGAGTTACCCACCCGTACTGTAGTACCACTACACTACCAATCACTGGAATAAAAACATAACCACCACCAAACAACATCAGGCTCATACTGGCAAAGGTTAGAGTCATAAGGATAAGACTGTTTTTTTCAAGTGGAAGCGGCATAAACCATAAAACTACAAGTGCCACAAGAAAAATGACAACACCAAAGAGTTTAGCAACAGAAATGGAGCTTTTATCATTTTGCTGTTGTCTTTCAGGAGCAGCCTGTTTGAAAAGAAAATAACCTAGAATTCCGAAAGTTAATACGATGCCAACAGTCGCGTAAATCTTATATTGCAGAGGTGCGACTAGCATAATTGAACAGGCAAGCAAAATTAAAGCTATTTCTCGCCATCCTTTAACAGTTTTGCTGGCCAGGCGTAAAACAACCATCATCACGATTGCGGTAACTGCCGGTATAAAACCCTGGAATATTTTTTTTATGGATACAATCTCGCCATATTTGAAATAGAAATAGCTGAGCAATAAAATTAGTGC
>JASFLV010000080.1:0-9902 GCA_050117915.1 Thioalkalispiraceae bacterium
AATCGCTATCGCACTGGCAACCCCGACGATGTTACCGGTCCCCACCGTAGCGGACATGGCTGTCATCAAGGCATTGAACGGACTGATGTCACCTTCATTTTTTTCTTCGCTGCGTCCTTGCCAGAGCAGTTTAAAACCAGTGCCTAAGCGACGCAGAGGCATGAAACCCAGACCAATGGTGAGATACAGGCCAGTACCGACTAATAAAATGATGGTAAAGGGGCCCCAGACATAGCCACTAATGCTATTCAGGATGGTGGTGATACTGTCCATAATCTCGGCTGCTCCTGGATTGTTTTTATTGATGGGAATCGCGCTGAACCTGATAATATCAAAATTCTTTCATAAGGCGAGGGCGTAAACCGCTTCGTCGACAGGTTTTCGCAAGTAAACAGACACAATGACACGCAACAATACACAGTTGAAGATCGATCCACACTCTTCGTTACTAATGGATACGCTGTATATTGCTTCGCCTAATTGCGATGAGCGGCCGGACCTCGACGATATCAGTCTCATTGTCGTGCATGGGATTAGTCTGCCCCCCGGCGAGTTTGGGGGCACTGCGATAGAGCAATTTTTCACCAACCGGCTTGATGCGCAACGCCATCCCTTTTTCCAGGAAATCAAAAATCTGCAGGTTTCCAGCCATATCTTTATCCGCCGGGATGGTGAGGTTATTCAGTTTGTGCCATTTGAAAAGCGGGCCTGGCACGCGGGTGAATCCCAATATCAGGGGCGGGCCTGTTGTAATGACTATTCCATCGGTATCGAACTGGAAGGAACCGATGACATTCCCTATACCGATGCGCAGTATACTCAGCTGGCAGCGGTCATCGATGCCATTCTGCAGGTGTTTCCAAAAACCAGCAGGGAACGCATTATCGGCCATGTCGACATCGCGCCCAACCGTAAGACTGACCCCGGGCCAAGCTTTGATTGGTCAAAATTGTTTCATGTGCTGGATGCCAGATTAGGATAAACTTAATAAATAAGAAAGCGTAAAAGGGACTGCAGACTCCGTGATTTTTTTCATTTCTATTATATTAAGTGTTGCTATTGAGCTGGGTGTCAAATCCCTTGAAGGCTGGCGCAAATTTGACTGGTTTTCGCAATTTACCGACTGGGTCAGCCATCAACTTGATTCGACCAGTGTGCGTGATGGCCCGGTTGTGGTGTTGGCCACATTGGCACCGATTTTATTTGCTATCTGGCTGGTCTCGGCCATGCTCGGGGAGGTCTGGACGGTATTTGAATTTGTCTTCGGCGTGTTGGTGTTGACCCTGTCCCTTGGTCCCAGCGACCCGATACGTCAGACCAGCGACTACATTCAGGCCCTCGAGGACAATGACCCTGAAGAAGCAAAACGCCATGCAGAAAAAATCATGGGCAGGGAAGCCAGCGAGGGACCGACGGTGACGGCAGAATATGTAAAAGAGTCTTTGTTTGTAAAAGTCTGTACCAGTATTCTTGGCGTATTTTTCTGGTTCATCGTGCTTGGCCCCGTTGGTGCAGCGTTGTTTCGTTTGACCTGTTTATTGCAGGAGCGTTTTGCAGGCACCCAATCCGGTTTTGCCAATGCCATTGCCGACTTTTATCGGATCCTGATCTGGATCCCCGCCCGCTTTACGGTGTTGTGTTATGCCGTGGTGGGTAGCTTTGTCGATACATTTCATGCCTTGCAAAAACCGGCAGACTTCTGGCAACAGGATAGTGAAGAGTTGCTGGCCGAATCAGGTCTGGCTTCGTTACATGTACATATTGTCAGCCCTGATTTGAGTAAAGGGACTGAAATAAATATCGAATCATTGATTAATTGCCTGTCTCTGGCAAAACGGGCAGTCCTTGCCTTTCTCACTTTCCTTGCACTGGTCGTTATCTTAAGCTGGATCGTCTAGTTAGATTATGCTCGAACTGGTTTTAGGCGGTGCACGTTCCGGCAAAAGCGCTTATGCAGAACAGTGCGCCCGGCACTTTATAGAAAACTCAACAAATACGAAGACCAATGTATTGTATATCGCTACCGCCACGGCGGGTGATGAGGAGATGGAAGCTCGGATCAGGCATCATAAGTCAACACGGCCTGCAAACTGGCAGACTATTGAAGAACCTGTTGAGTTGGCTCGTGTGCTTAAACAATATGACGAAACTACAGGCTTGATAATTGTCGACTGTCTGACACTCTGGTTAACAAACTTGTTTGCTGTCACTGACCAGCAAAGGCGAGCTGCAGTCGATGCATTGCTTGAAACATTACCCGCTCTGCAAACGTCCGTAATATTGGTGAGTAACGAGATCGGGATGGGGGTAGTGCCGCTTGGAGAGCAAACCCGGCGATTTATCGATGAGGCAGGTCGTTTACATCAGGCGCTGGCATCCTGCTGTCAGCGGGTAACCTTGTTGGTTGCGGGTATACCGCATAGAATTAAAGAAGAAACTTCCAGATAAATTAACATGAAAGATCAAATCGAATGGCTTAAGCAAGTTATCAGCAAACCTGATGATAAAATGATGGAAGTTGCTCGTAACCATCAACTGCAGCTTACCAAGCCGCCCGGTTCACTGGGTAGGCTCGAGGAATTGGCCATTACCTTTGCCGGTATGCAACAGACGAATCAACCTAAGTTGGAGAACATTCATATCGTTGTGTTTGCCGGTGACCATGGAATTACTGAAGAACAGATCAGTGCTTTCCCCCAGGCAGTAACGGCACAGATGGTAGAAAATTTTGCCCGGGGTGGGGCGGCGATTAGTGTCTTGGCAAGAGAGCTAAATGCAGCGCTGTCAGTTGTCGATGTGGGGGTAAATGCACCTGCAAGTACAACAAAAAAAGTTATCAATAGACGCATTGTTGATGGCACAGCGAACTTTGCCAAACACCCTGCCATGAGTCTTGATTCCCTGACCCGGGCCTTTGCAGTCGGGCGAGAACTGGCGCAACAGGGTATTGAGCAGGGCATGCAATTATTTATTGGCGGTGAAATGGGGATAGGCAATACCACCAGCGCTACAGCACTGGCCGCCGCATTACTTGAAATCAACGTGGAAGATTTAGCCGGACCTGGCAGCGGGTTGGATACAAAAGGCGTCAGCCATAAGCGATTTGTCATCGAAGAGGCCCTCTATTTTCATAAAGATGAGGCGATTACCCTACTGGATAAACTACGCTGTTTTGCCGGGGTTGAGATCGTTTGTTTGGTTGCCGCCTATATTTGCTGTGCACAGAACCGAGTGCCAGTGCTGGTAGATGGTTTCATTGCAAGCGTGGCTGCCTTATATGCCCGAGCGTTGAACGAGGGCGTGCGTGACTGGTTACTGTTTTCACATCGTTCCCATGAACCCGGACATGCGCAGATTTTAAAAGCACTCAGGGTCAAACCAATCCTCGATTTACAGATGCGTCTGGGAGAGGGAAGTGGTGCTGCAGTCGCCGTGCCGATAATTCGACAGGCACTGGCGTTACACAATAATATGGCCACGTTTGCACAGGCGGGTGTTACAGGAAGAGTTAACGATGATAACCACAGTTGATCTCATTCGACATGGCGAGCCTGTTGGCGGGCGTAAATACCGTGGACAGCTTGATGACCCCTTAAGTGAAAAAGGCTGGCAGCAAATGCGCGATGCGGTTGGCGAGCACTGTCCCTGGGACAGTATCATTTCTTCTCCGTTGTTACGTTGCGTCGAATTTGCCAATGAACTGAGAGATCGGCATAAACTTGCAGTCAAACTTGAGCCTCAGTTCATGGAGATTGGTTTTGGGAGTTGGGAAGGCAAGACTGCTGCACAAATTCAGGAACAGCTGCCCGGTGCGCTTGAGGCTTTTTGGCAAGACCCGATCAACAGGCGACCACAGGGTGCAGAACCTTTGATAGAATTTAATAAACGGATTGAGTCAGCCTGGAAAAAACTCTTACAAAGCCACAAGGGTCAGCACCTCCTGGTTGTTTGTCATGCCGGTGTGATACGTATGTCTTTGCAATATATACTGGGTATGCCAGTCGAGAATGTTTTCCGAATCAAGGTTTCTAATGCGGGACTGACCCGGATCGAAATCGATCATGATGGTGAGCGAATTTATCCCAGGTTAATATTTCATGATGGCAGACTCTAATGTGGCAGAGTTTTCTGGCAGCATTGTGTTTCCTGACGATCTTCCCGGTTCCAACTGACTGGCTAAAGCAACAGGACAACAGGATCGTACAGGGGCGTGCGATTCTGTTTTATCCCCTGATCGGTTTACTTATTGGTCTTGTACTATTTGCAGTTTCCTTCTTTCTGACTGTATTCGATACATTCCTGACCTCGGCAATGCTGGTCACGGTCTGGGTGGTCATCACCGGCGCATTGCATCTGGATGGTGTGGCCGATACGGCCGATGCCTGGTTAGGCGGACATGGTGATCGGGACAGGACCCTGGCCATACTCAAGGATACGCACGTGGGTATGGCAGCGGTGGTGGCCATTGTCCTGTTGTTATTGATTAAGGCAGCCGCAATCAATGGAGTCGGCTCATCGTTGATGCTTGCCTTGTGCCTGGCGCCGGTACTGGCTAGAACCGCAGTCATGGTATTACTGTTAACCACCGATTACGTCAGGGCCAATGGGATTGCCACCAAAATGATTGTTGCCATGCCGAGAAATATTTGCTGGTCAGTTATTGCATTTGTGTGCATCGTGTCGTCTATCGTTCTGCTGTGGTACGCAGTATTTATTATACTTTCTATCGCCCTGGCGATATTCCTGTACCGTATTATGTTGCAAAGACGCCTGGGAGGTACCACGGGGGATACGGCAGGAGCCCTGATAGAGTTAATTGAAGTCGTTGTTTTACTCGACTTTGCGGCAATCGAGTTTTTATCGGTATGAAAAATTATGGTTTGATCATTGCCCTGTGGCTGTTACCTGCAATGCTCCACGCCATGCAGGTAATCGATGATGAGGGTAAGACTGTTAAACTGGAGCAGCCGGCCAGTCGGGTTGTGACCCTTGCGCCGTCGTTGACCGAGATGGTTTATTCAATCAATGCTGAAGATAAACTTGTTGCAACAGTTGAATACAGTAACTTTCCCGACGCCGCAAAACAGAAACCGCGTATAGGCAACTATGAACGTTTTGTAATGGAGCGTCTGCTTGCTTTTCGTCCTGACCTGGTGCTGGCCTGGTCCAGCGCCAATAATAAGCAACAGCTCGAGCAACTGGAAAAACTGGGAATCCCTGTTTACCGTAGTGAGCCAGATGAATTAGCTGATATTTCCAGAACGATTAGAAATATTGGCTACTTGACTGGTAAAACAATGACCGCAAACCTTGTCGCTGACCAATTCGATACCCGGTTACAGCAGTTAAAAAATACTAATAAAGATAAAACCGAACTCAAGGCATTTTATCAGGTCTGGCACCAGCCTGTTTATACGATTAATGGTGAACATGTGATTAGTAAAATAATGCAGCTATGCGGTTTAAGAAACGTGTTCAGTCATGCAACGTTGCTGGCACCCAAGGTTACGCTTGAATCAGTCATTAAACATAATCCGGATATCATCATTGCAAGTGGCATGGCCACTGCACAACCTGAGTGGCTGGATAAATGGCGAGACTGGCCCACTATTCCTGCGGTGGAATATAACAATCTCTTTTTTATTCACCCGGATCTGATTCAGCGACATACGATCAGGCTACTTGAAGCAGCCGAGATTATGTGTGAGCAGGCCGATCGAGCCCGTGAAAATATAAAAAAAAGGGGCCAGACACACTGATTGGAGAGAACAGGAGGAGGGAACGATCAGTGGCATTTGTCTGGCCCCTAAAGGCGCTTATCAAAATTGCTTAGTCATTTTGAACCAGGTTGAAATCCCCATATTTCAACTCAACCCGGCGGTTCATTTTGGTATCTTCAACGTCTATCAGGGGGGCCTCGTCAGCCAGTGCCACGATCTCCAGTTGTGATTCCTGGACACCTTCCCCGAGCATGATCATTGCAACCGCCTCCGCGCGTTTCTTACTAAGATACTCGTTATACTCTTTAGGACCATGATGATCAGTATGGCCCTGGATTTTTACTATCACTTCAGGATTGTCACGCAGAAAATGTGCATGCTGAATAACAACTTCTTTATCAGTTTCAGAAAGTTCGGCTTTATCAAACCCAAACTGAAAGCTCAGCTGTTCAGGTCTAACCTGTTCCTGAATATCGATAGCAGGATAGGTGATCTCGGCTGCTGCTGATTGTTCAAACGACTCAAGCGCTGGGGATTGATTACCAGCGGCTTGGTTTTCAGTAATCTGTGTAATTTCATCCTGTCTGACCTCACTTCTGGCGGTAATAACCTCATTGCTTTTTGCTTCAGGGGCAACAGTAGAGTTCGACATCGAAGATTTGGCTACAGTAGCAGGATTATCTATGTCTACGGTTTGTGTCTTTTTATTACCATTACTCGCGCAACCTGCCGCGAGTGTTCCTGCAGCGAGTGCCAGGCAGATATGAAATGCAAGTTTACCTTTTGCGAATTTACCATTCATTTTTGTATCCTCTCAGTTTGTGGGTGCGAGACCCGTTCAATGTCTACGGATACAATTAAACAAAATGAAAATGGCTTGAGCGAGGGGGAAATACGGCGAGTCAGGTATCAATTGTGATGAATTATGACAGCGATAAATTACGTTTCCATAACTGGAAACTCCACATGAAATTCAACACCTGAGTTGTCTGTTTTATTAGCAGCATAAACACGGCCATGATGAAATTCGGTAATTAGTCGAACTATGTATAGACCTAGACCCAGGTGAGGCTGTTCAGCCTTTTTATCGCGCACGGAAACCATCGACTCAAACAAATTGGCCTGCATCTCAGCAGGCAGAACAGGTCCGGTATTCGATACGCTTAGAACAATCGTATTTGCTTCCTGTCTTAATTTGATCTCAATGGCCGTCGCCGGTTGCATAAAATCTATGGCATTGCTGATAAGCTTATCCAATAATTGGGCAACGAGATCAGGTGCACCAATTACCTGATACTGACCTGCTTTGTCATAACTGAAGTTAAACCTAACATTCGGGTGGGCGATACGATAACCTTCAATGCATCCCTGTATGACTTGTTGAATATCAAAGTTTATGCGTTGCTCGCTTTGCATGGTTTGTTCGAGGCGGGTTGCTTCACTCATACGTGTCAGAATGTTATTTAATCGTTCTATACCCTGGCTTGCTCGATCGCTATAGGTCTTTATATCTTTCGGGTCAGAGGTTTCATGGAGATTATCCAATGACGAACGAACAACTGTAATCGGGGTACGCAGTTCGTGGGACAGTTTCCCCGCCATTCCTTCCAGATATCGGTTGTACTGGGAGAGCCGATCCAGCATATCGGAAACATCCCGTGACAGGTCACCAATTTCATCACGGTCGTGGGTAGCCTCGATGCGACCAACTACCCGGCCATCGCTGGTAATCGCCTGACTGGTTGCGTCACGCAAGCGCCTGACTCTTTGTATTAAGCGGGTGGCAAATAATAGCAGCACAACCGAGGCAATAATAAAGGCGAGGGCACTGAGGTTGAACATGATTTCCATGGCGCGATTCTGTACCAGCAGAATCGAGTTGCTGGTCTTTTCAATGGCTACGGCACCAATGACTTTACCATTAGACCTGACCGGATAGGTGGCTGTCAGGATATTTACTTCCTTGTCAGGGGTCTGTCGCCAACGTGTATCCGGATCACCTGCCAGTGCGTGACGAAATTCTTCACTATTCAGACGGGATGCATTCAATAGCTCATCATGAAACTCTGTCGCGGGCTGTTTCAGGATCATTTTATATAGCAGTGACATGAGCCCGGTAAGAAAACTGTATTCGGAGTTTTCATCATAAGTCAGATAATCATCATCGTGTTGAACAAGCGAACCGGTTCGGGCAATCACCCGGTTGTTTTGATCGATCACCCAGGTGCGGGTCAATGGTCTCTGTAATCGAGCTAATAATTTTTCAGCCTGTTCCGATGGGAACATCAAGGTGCCCAGGCTGGCGGGCTCTTCCAGGCCGGCCGTGGCAATAATGGTGTCGATTTGACGCTGTACGGGGTGATCGACATCAGCAATTGCAAATGAGATCCGGTTGCCTATATAACTTAAAGGGATACGTAACTCTATATTGTAACCCGACGCCGTTTCCTGCCATTCACCCTTGATACGTGGTATCGGTTGTATTGGATCGGGTTGGTAAATATCATTGGATACCTGGTGGGCATTGACCCAGCCGGGTGCAAGCGTTGTGACTATATAATTCTTCAACTTGCCTTTGGTATCTTCAATTGCGATAAATAAATGATCACTCTTATGTAAGTAAAGGCTGTTTGGTTGTCTATATATAATTTTGTCGTCATCAACCTTAAACAGGACATAAAGATAGTCCTTATACGTTCCTAATTGATGCTGGAATGAAAGACTCGTCGTTTCTGAACCCTTGAGCGCATTATTCGCTGTAAAGCGCTGCATACGCTCTTCATATGGCATCCAGTCATCAAGATAACCATCCAGTTGAATCGGGCCAGGTAGTGGACGTACAAATACATGATAAACATGTCGGGTGGGTAAAGGCGCAACAGTTTGGGTGCTGAATAAATCCGGGTTGCCTTGCATAACGGCGGCAACCATTTGGGTCCGAGTTAACAAGGTATCTTCTTGCTGCTTACGAAGATAGGATTCCATTTCCTGGATATAAAGCGTACCGATCCAGGGAATGACCAGTAAGGAGGAAGCGACAAGTAGTAGCTTAAGCTTAATGCTTATACGAAAACGAGGGAATAGTCGCCAGGCCATAGGGAAAATCAGAATAACTTACTATTATTATTTCTCTGTCCAGCGGTAACCCATACCGTATACGGTATCAATACAGTCAAACGCCTTGTCGAGTTTACTGAACTTGTTTCGAATACGCTTGATGTGTGAAGTTATCGTTGCATCATCAACAACAATCCTGGCATCGTCCATTAGTTGTTCACGGTTTTTGACATGGCCGGGTCGGATAGCCAGAGTATGCACGATCCAGAATTCAGTCAGGGTTAAATCTACCCGTTCTCCATTCCAGCTGGCGGTAAAGCGGTTCATATCCATCACCAGTGGACCGCGTTCAATCAGGTCATCCTGGTGTGTAGGCTGTTTTAAGGTTTCCAGTCTTCTGAAAAAGGCACTAATCCGTGCGCAGAGGTTAGGAATACTAATGTCCTTGGTCAAATAGTCATCAGCACCCAGGCGTAGACCCGAAATAGTGTCCAGGTCACTGTCGCGTGCGGTTAAAAATATGATGGGTAAGCTGTCAGACATAGAGCGTAAGGAACGGCACAGTTCAAAACCGCCGTCAATATCATCATTAAGACCAATATCGAGTAGCGCCAAATCGGGTAGTCGCTGGGTAAATCCCTGCATCGCATCTTCCCGTCCAGAGTATTGTTGAACTGCATAGCCCTGTTTACCCAATGCGTCGGCATAGTTCTGACGGATGGTGGGTTCATCTTCAACAATAGCGATGGTCTTGCTCATGTTCACTCCTGATTTAGGTGTTCCTGTCCAGTACAAAACACTAGCACAGATAGGCTCAGAATGAATCTATCCCGAGTCAATTGCCATAATTTATCAGATTTGATCCGAACCCTACCTGATTTCATGCCCCCTGTGGCCACCTCTTAATACCAGAATTAGCTTCAGGAAACAGCTGATCTGCTCATCCGTCCGGTGGGACTTGATCAGTGCTTCTTGAAGATACCGGCGCGTTCAGGGATTTAACCAAGGCCAAGGAAGGCACGCTGGGACAAATATTGAATGGGAGTAGTCATGATACAACAGCCAACCGAGATGCAAAATAAATTCAGGCCAGGCCTCTCCGTGCAAACTACGATAACTCAGCGC
>JASFLV010000081.1:0-9896 GCA_050117915.1 Thioalkalispiraceae bacterium
ACGTACTTTCTGACCATCGGTATGAGTAACTGACAATTCCCATTTTTCTGTTTTTCTGTTATTTAACTTTTCTTTTCCTTTGAATACCAGTTCTGATATGGTCCCATCCGGGAAGAATTCACGTACCGGCATGTTTCTTTCTATGTCTATCCAATGCAAACTGCGCTGACTTTTGCCTCCTCGCTCGACGACAAACTCCCACTTCTCCGTCTCTCTACCATTAATGGATTCTTTACCAAGCATGCGACATGTTGTTTGTGGTAATCCTGCGCAGGGTTTTACTGATTTTGACTTGCTTACGCCCGTACTTGTTGATGGTAATTCTCTCTTTTGTTGTAAGTACACTTTGTCTTTGGGTACCAGTAACCAGCGAATTTGCTTTTTCGTATTAACTATTTCTATAACCGAGATACTGTTTAATGTTGAATCTGTTCTGACGGCATGCTTGCTAACATACATTTTTGCCCGAAATTCAGGACGAGGAGGAACCTTTTGCACTGCAATAGCAGAGAATTCGGTCGCGATCTCATAAGCCTGTGCCTGACTGGCCAGCAATAGACTTACTAACACAATTGCACTGAAAAAGATTCTATTCATAACTTTAAACCCGTAATACCTTGTTTAAAAGTTGGAATGGACGTGCACTTCCTTGTGCAACTATCCAAACCGACGAGCTTACTTGTCGCCTTCAGCCTGAGGTGCGGGTGGTTGTGGATAACCTGGCCCACCATATCCACGACCAGGACCATAGGCAGGACCACGAGGACCATATCCAGGACCAGGACCGTAGGCAGGTGCACCATAGCCGTATCCGGGACCATAGGCAGGCGCACCATAGCCGTATCCGGGACCATAGGCAGGCGCACCATAGCCGTATCCGGGATAGCCACCATAGCCGTATCCGGGATATCCACCATAGCCATAACCGGGGTAACCATAACCGCGACCGTAACCACGACCATAGCCATCGCCATAGCCACGACCATCACCATAGCCGTAACCACGACCGGAGCTACGCATACTGAAGTCCATGTCTCCAAACATATCACCCCAGCCATTACCACGGCCCCAGCCATCGCCATAGCCGTTGTTTCCATACCCATTATTCCATGGACCACCGCCCCATGGACCCCACCATGCATTGGCAGACTGCATCGGTAACATGGTTGCACCTGCCAAGGCTACGGCGATGAAGGCTTTCTTTAGCTTAATCATCTTTATCTCCTAGCTTATTTGATCTTTAAAACCAGCATGGTCATCCATGCCACCTTTCACTCTCTTACTTGGGAACATAATAACGAACAAAGAGTGAACCATCCGCTATTACGTTTTAACAAACCAAACTAGTCACTAGATTTTTTGCCAACTTAGTTTGGCTTCTTCAAAAAATTATTACTTATACTCGATAACTCAATCTGTCCTTTAAAATTACCTACGCTTACACAAGACTAAATACTATTTACTTTAATTATCTTGTCCTGCATCAATCGGGCGAACCATTTATCACCAGAGTCCAAATGGTGGATTCCACATACCCATGCTTCCAGGATATCCATACGGCACACCTGCATAAGGGTGCACACCGACGGGATAACCAAGCGGGATACCTGGCATAATCGGTATGCCGATTCCCGGATGACCGAGCACTGGATCGATTGCAGGTGTGTGAACTGGGTAGCCATGTGCTAGCCCCTGTGAAGCAAACGCCGTATACGGCCTGCCATTAAACACCGGCTGATAGGCAACGGCCGCAGCACGTGGATTGACACTTGTCTGTCTATAAAAACGCTTTCTTGGTAAATGCCGGTCAAAACGAGAAGATCGATTAGTACGTCCATATCTTTTACGCTGCGATGGTGAATGAAAAAGATCGTTTTCTGAAACAGCCTCAGGTAGTTCTGGTGGTGTATTTTGCTCACGCTTACGCGTTGGATATTTATTACCTTGCTGCTGGCGAATAGCCGATGACCAGCGGCTGGGCCAGTGCTCATGCGAATAACTCAGGTCATTTGTTGCGCGCTCAGCATTTACTGGACTCAGCAACAAACTAACCGATAGAGCTAACAATAATTTGTAATAACTAACTTTGTTCATGACTATACCTATCCATCTATATTTAACTCGTTTACCAACGTGGGCCACGGTTATACCAGGGCGGTGGATAACCTCCTGGATTAGGAGGAAAACCCTGCTCACCAATTTGAGCCGAAGAATTATTGCTCCATGTTCCAGAATAAGGTGGTCCTGCAGGTAAACGAGCTGGACGTTGTTGTTGGCGTTGTGCCATTCGTTCCTGCCAGCGTTTTTCTGCTGCCTGGCGGCGTTGTTGCATTTGTTGTTGATACTCCTGCCAGTTTTGTTGTCCAGGACCTTGCTGACCCCAGTGTGGTACTGGCCCATTAGGAGGAACTGAACGTTGTTGAGTTTGAGCTTGCTCCTGCCTGGCATTGTGTTGCTGCTCCAACCATTCCTGTTGCTGCTGTTGCCATTGTTGTTGGGCCTTTTTATGTTGCTCCTGTGCCTCTTGCCACTGCTGTTGGCGTTGCTTTTCCCATTGTTCATAGTACTTGCGTCTGGCTTTTTCCTGCTCTTGCCATTGTTTCCGTAGCCTCTCCTGATGTGCTTGCCATTGCGCGTGACGAGCCTGCTGCTCCTCTTTTGTCTGTCCTGGCTGAGCGGATTGCCTTTGTGAAGCCTGTACTTGATCAACTTGCGGTACTGATCGATAAGGACCCTCGGGTGGTTGGGCCCGGTTACTTGCCTGAGCATGTATATAGCCACCTGCCCAACCAGCAACAACTAGAATTACTCCAGTCATGGTTTTTGATAAAGTCAATTTTTGCATAGTATTAATCCTCGTTTTACCTCTGCGGATTTAAATTTAAATCTTCTTAAGGCGTATACCTCGGCGTTTTTTGCTCGTTGCCTTTTTCTTGCTTGCTTTTTTTGTTGATGTGGATGTCGATTTCTTCTTACCTGCCTTCTTTACGATGGTTTTTTTCTTAGTAATTTTTTTCTTGCTTGTTTTTCTATTACCACTCTCAGTCGCGGCTTCACTTTGTATCGCAGTCGAATCAGTTTTTGAACTCGTCTGAGGTGCAGCTGCGGGCGAACCTGATGGACTATCCGTACCTGGGCCGTCATTATTCGGACTATCGGGACCTGGATCAGGCGCATCGTTACTCTTGAATCGTTTAAGCAAATTATTGATTGCCATTTGAACCATGAAATAAATAGCGCGTAGAATGTAGAACAGCCAGGTGATTGCAGTGACAATTTTGGTCCAGACAACCAGCCATAAAGGCAATCCTGAACTAGCCGGACTTCCTCCAGTTTCAGATGTTTGTGTAGCATTCTCGGCTTCGACAGTCACCCCCACTATTTCATAAAACTGTTTTTGAACAGTAATACAACCAAGTGGAATCACAACCAGAGTTAACACAGTCGCAACCAGGGTTCCAAAGAAAAGACTCGCAGCCATCCCCACAAAAATAGGATCAGAGAACAACATGGCGGCGCCCACCATTAAAGTACCCGCTGTAATCAGGATCGGACGCATTCTGATCTGACCCGCGCTAATCACTGCGTCGACAATTTTTTTACCTTTTGCCACTTCCTGTTTGACAAACTCAACCAGCAGAATTGAATTTCGAACGATAATTCCAGCCAGTGCAATAAAACCAATCATTGAGGTTGCAGTAAACTCCGCACCAATGATCAAGTGACCGGGAACAATACCTATCAGAGTTAATGGGATAGGCGCCATAATCAGTCCGGCCAAAGTAAAGTTTTTAAATTCCCAAACGATCAATCCATAAATCAAAATCAAAGCCGCCATAAAGGCTGCGCCCATATCACGGAAGGTTTCATAGGTTACCGTCCATTCACCACTCCATTCGAATCCGGACTGGTTATTCTCTTCCGGGGCACCATAACGGCCGATCGTACCACCGAGGGTCAAACCAGAAATTTTTATCCCATCGGGAGTGACATAGTCTTTCAATTGATCTTCTACTGAGTGCATCCCATATATCGGTGCACCCAGCTTACCTTCCATCTCAGCTGTAACATACTCGATCGGGCGCAAATCCTTGTGGTAGATAATCGGATCTTCTTTTGCCAGGACAAAACGACCCAGTTCGCCTAACGGGATGCTAGTGCCAGTTGCTGAAGTAACTGGTAGTGAATAGAGACGTGTGATTTGCGAACGCATTGCCATGGGAACTTGCATAACAATAAACGTGGGTTCACGTACTACACCTCGTTTTATATCACCCAACTTGTAGCCCCCCATCGCCATATCCAGTTGCTGGTTGATAGAATCTACTGACACACCGAAGCGCGTAGCCTTTTCGATATCCACTTCAAACCGCCAGTAGCTATACTCACTGGTCATATAATTATCTACATCGACTACATCTTTTGCGGTCTCAAACATCCTCGTCATGTCATAAGCAACCTGACGACGTGTTGGTGCATCAGGGCCATAGATTTCCGCGACTACTGTTTGCAATACGGGTGGACCAGGCGGCATTTCAACTATTTGTGTTCGTACGCCTGTATCGCGAAGCTCGGGGTGTTTTTCAAGGTATGTATGAATACGCTGGCGAGCGTCTACCGCAATCGCATGACTGCCACGTTCCCGCTCTGTTTTATCCATCAACATAACCTGAATATCTGCCTGCCAGGCTTGTTGACGTAAATAATAGTGACGTACCATGCCATTGAAGTTAAAGGGAGAGGCAGTCCCCACATAACTTTGCACATCTGTCACTTCGGGTATATCGCGTAATACACTTACCAACTGATGAGTAACATTGGCGGTAATTGGTAACGCCGTGCCTTCCGGCAAATTAATGACAACATTGAATTCAGGTTTATTATCAAAGGGCAACATCTTTACAGCAACCCATTTGAAATAAAACATACTACATGCAAACAGCGTCGCGACTATGAGTCCGGCAAGAAACAAATTACCGTATGAACGATTAGTACATAAAGGCCCCATACATGGCTTATAAAAACGTCCAATAAAATCGGAAAACCACTGTTCGCGCTTTTCTGCTTTTTTGAGGGCGTTTAATTGTGGACGCACACGCATTGCAAACCATGGGGCAAATACAAAAGCCGCAATCAGTGAAAAGAACATCGCAGAAGATCCTAAAACCGGAATCGGACGCATATATGGTCCCATTAATCCACTGACAAAGCCCATTGGCAACAATGCGGATATGATAGTCAGCGTTGCCAGGATTGTTGGATTACCTACCTCCCTAACAGCATCAATAGCAATGTTTACCGTTGTCTTGCCTGCTTCCAGCCAGCGCCTGAATATATTCTCAACCACAACGGTCGCATCATCGACCAGAATACCGATAGAAAATACCAGTGCAAACAGGCTGACTCTATCGATTGTGTAGTCAAGGACAAGTGCTGCCCAGATAGTCACCAGAATAACAATCGGTATGATTACGATAATTACCGAGGCTGCCCGCAGGCCCATAAAGATCAAACACAGCACACTTACTGCAATTGCAGCTTCAAACAGGGCGGTTAATAATTCATTAACCTTGTCATTGGCGGTCTTGCCATAATTACGTGTGATATCAACGTGTACATTTGCTGGAATAATCTGACCTTTTAATGTGTCAAGTTTGGCAAGTATTTTATTAGCAACAGTCACTCCATTAGTGTCGATCTTCTTGGCAATCGCAATCGTCACTGCGGCTTCACCATTGGCCTTCATAGGATCAGCATTAGCAACACCTGTGTAATAACTGACAAGCTGTCTGGTTTCCTCCGGATAGTGAAATACCTGGGCAACATCATGCACGTATACCGGCGCTCCATCATGTACACCAATAACCAATCTGGCTATTTCATCGGCCGTTGTCAAAAAGGCACCACTATAGACACTGAATGTAGTATTTCCACCTTCAATATAACCGGTTTCTAGTTCTGAGTTGGCAGTCCGAATCGTCTTCGCCACTTGCGCGAGGGAGATATCAAAGCCACTGAGCTTCTCTGGCGAAACTTCAACGCGGATTTGATCTGCTCTACCACCTACTACAAAACCCTTACCAGTATTAGGTACTGACTCCAGGCGTTGCAGGACATCGAAGGCCAGTGTACGTAAGGTACCATCATCGATACCGCCTTCTTCCGGCTTCGACCATAATGTCAACGTTACAATCGGCACATCATCAATACCCACTGGTTTAACCAGTGGCATGGATACGCCAGGCGGGATTAGATCCAGATTGGACTGTAATTTGTCATGGACTTTAACAATAGAGTCTCCCAGGTCCTCACCAACCTTAAAACGAACTGTGACAATACTCGAGCCACGGTGTGTAGCTGAATAAACGTGGCGCACTCCAGGTATCTCACTTAGTAAGCGTTCCATTGGTTCTGTCACCAGACTGGTAACCTGCTCAGCTGAAGCACCAGGATACTGAACAAATACATCGACCATCGGTACAGAAATTTTTGGATCTTCCTGGCGAGGAGTAAACATCAGACCCAAAATACCAATCGCAAGGAAAGCGAACATCAATAAAGGTGTGACTGGTGAATTGATAAACTGTCGCGCAATATTACCGGCAATACCCAGTGATTGCTGCTCATGTTTATCAGGTTGTTGATCCGCTTCGCTCATACTGATCTTTTAAACTATTTACTGCCTGTTATTAGCTTGAAGTTTCCTGTTGTAGTATCTTATGGTTGTGTTGCAGAAGGTTTTTTCAGCCAGCCAGACTTCACACCCGGAGGAGGATTCACTAATACCTTGTCACCTGGTTTTAATCCAGCCAATACCGTAACCTTGCCTTTTGCGTAACTTGCTCCAAGCCGAACCAGGCGCAATTCCTGACGCTCGCCATTGACAACATATACAATCGGTAAACTGCCGCGTTCTACAACAGCACTGGTGGGGATTTCAATTAACGACTCCGAGTCTGTGCCATTATCTGGCAACATAACTTCCGCATAGGTACCGGGCCAGGCCGCTGTGCCAACCGGCAGATCAAATTTCACAGTAATCGTATGGCGTTGACTATCACCCATTGGGTAAATCTGTGCGAGCCGAACGTCTACATACTGATTGTTATAATCAAGTAAGGCCGGAACAATCATTCCTTCCTGTACTACATTAATAAGACGGGAAGGAACCTCGACAGACAATTGCAGATCTGTTAAGTCTGCATACTTGAGCAAAGCCTGGCCTGGCTGAACTGTATCGCCAGCCTCAACCATCTTCTGAATAATCACACCATTAAAAGGTGACAGGGTACGTGTATCACGCAAGCGTGCATCGATCTCGCGTAGTTGCGACTGGGCTGCCATGTACTGGCCTCTCGCCTGCCCCATTTGCGTACCAGACGAATAGAGATCGGTATAACGTTCCAACCATGGATTACCATAGCCCATGCCACTACCTAAATTCCGTGTGAAAAATTGATCAAATAGCGATGGCAATCCCATGCCAGGCATCCGATTGATACTCCTGGACTGAGGGGCCCACCATTCACGCCCATATTGCATTTGGGAATTACGTAACGCCAGCATGCTGTTATTCAGATTGGCAACCGCTTGCTCACGCCTGGCTAATAACTCTTCAGCATCAACAGCAAGTAAAATTTCCCCCTGGCCAAAGCGATCGCCTTCACGCCCGGCAATAAACTCAACTCGACCAGGCATTTCTGCACTCAGCGTCACTTCACGGAATGGCACAACAGTCGCACCCAAGATAGTCGAGACACCGACTTGTCGCTGACCAACAGTTACAACTTGTGGTGCAGCAGGTGCATTACTCACAAGCTGCCCATATTTGTCATACTGATATGTCCCGGTTGCCGATGTTTGCGCAGCAATAGTAACGGATAGCAAACTTCCTAAAATCAATAAGGCTTTTAATGTAATATTCATAATGACCACCACGCCATGCGGCAGAGACTTCTCAGGATGTCAATAATTCTGATTAACAGAATCTCGAATTTAGACACAACAAATTAATCGCATAGACAATAGAAAATTGCTGTAAGAACTCATATTTGTCCCATAACAGCAAAACTTTTGATAAACGGGCCAGCCATACGTGGGTCCTTGATCATTGCCGTATAATCACCTTTGTTGAATTTCAGTTTGCGTGAGGTGTAGGCCATGCCCAGCCCCATCATGCCGGGAGGTTTTGACATCCATTTCTGCCAGTTATCTAAACTCGCGCGTAGATCCCAGTTAAGTTCTTCACCGTTATAAGCACCAGCCGATACGGCTTTGCCGTTTTCAACAGTCAACACACCTGTCGGTGTATCATCATCATCAAAGCCATAGCCAATCACTGAGTTAAATCCAATTTTGGCTAATTCATCTGACAGCTCTGATTCACTATTCCAGGCATCCTGATACTTGGCCATCCATTCATTTGAAAATAGATCTGACATCACACACCCCTGTATTCATCATGGTAATAATTCTGGCTTTGCGCCTTTTATATATGCCTATATCGCAAGGTCCATGCCAGAAGGTAACTAATTGAATAATATGAAATTATAATTTTGACCTGTTGCAATCCGTTGCAGACGAAAAACTAACCCAAATTTAGTAACTACATGATTAATTTAGGAAACTTGTATTGTGTGGTGTCTTGATGTGTTGCAACACGGCTGAATTAGTGCAACACTATTTGAACTAATACGACTGAAGTTTTTAAGCATGCCAAAAAACGATGCCTTATTCCCGATGTTGGAAGCTGTGATTTATGCCATTGATGAAGGTGTAATAATCAGTGACAAACATGGCAACGTTATGTACAGCAATCCTGCCGCGAATAAACTGTTAAACATCGATCCCGATGTCATACTCGATAAGTTACAGAATATCGGTGAATTCAATCTGCAACGAGATTTATTAAAGGCCGCGATTGACTCCGGAGAAGCCGATGCAGTGAGCATGCCCAGTGGTAAATTTGTCACCTTTGAAGAAAAACTCGCGCACAGCAAGGGAGATCGCTATATAGAGTTCCATACCGGTATCGTTCCTTGTCAAACCCATGACAAGGACGTACGT
Organism: Thioalkalispiraceae bacterium; assembly: GCA_050117915.1. Taxonomy (GTDB): domain Bacteria; phylum Pseudomonadota; class Gammaproteobacteria; order UBA6429; family Thiohalophilaceae; genus SZUA-24. The sequence goes on from JASFLV010000081.1 coordinate 9,067, forward strand.
TTGATCCTGTTGCGCGACCGCACAGAACAACGCATGTTGGAAGCGGTTTACAAAACTAAATATACGGACTTTGAAAGTAACGATCCACGTATGCTGGAGATCGTTGAACGCATACAGACCATTGCCCCGAGTATTGCCTCAGTACTAATACAGGGCGAATCTGGTACGGGCAAGACCATGCTTGCCAGAATGGTCCACCAGTTAAGCAAGCGGGCACCGCTACCTTTTGTTGAAATCAATTGCGCCGCTATCCCAGAGACGCTAATCGAATCAGAACTATTCGGCCACGTGAAAGGTGCCTTTACCGGTGCCACTTCAAATCGACTCGGCCGTTTCCAGGCCGCCAACAAAGGGACGCTTTTTCTGGATGAGATCAGTGAAATCCCACTGCATTTACAGGCAAAACTGTTACGGGCAATTCAGGATCAAAAACTGGAAATGGTGGGTTCCGATAAAACCATTGAGGTCGATGTTCGGATCATCGCCGCCTCAAACAGGAACCTGCGTGAACTGGTGGATAGAGGAGAATTCAGGGCTGACCTGTTTTATCGCCTGGCAGTGATCCCGTTAACGATTCCATCGTTACGGGATCGCCCCGGTGATATAGCCTTACTGACTAAATATTTTATTAAACGGTTATCAGCTCGGGGGTATCCCAAAGATATTGAAGTTACCACCGAGGCGATGAAAATTTTAATGGACTACCCATGGCCAGGTAATGTGCGGGAACTGGAAAATGCGGTGGAGCATGGCATTATCTGTTCTATTGACAACAAGGTCACTCCAGAGAGCCTGCCCCAGGATATCTATCACTACTCTGAACAAGACGG
>JASFLV010000082.1:0-9830 GCA_050117915.1 Thioalkalispiraceae bacterium
AATCTCTCACCCGCCTGGTTGCTTGCCTGAGTTTACTGCTAAACGGGGACCGATTCTAACATGCTGGGTTCAAAATACCCGGATCTAGATCAAGGAAATTGGCCAGGCGTCCCTGTTTTTTAGCGGGTATCCTCAGCGGATAGACAGCCTCTCCAGGGGAATAGTTGAGGGTGGCAGGAGATTATATGGCCCTTGCAGGGGAATAAGCGTAATTTCATCGGTATTGGTGAGCAGGGTATGATTATCGATAAACTGACGGTTGATGCTGATCTATAATATTTTTGTATCCATGTACTGACGCCAGTCAGTGCCCTTTTCGGCTAATGCTGCTAACAGGCTATTGATGTTTTTTAGGTTCCTCGAGCGGCAGGTCAAGTGCCGCAGTATCAAGCCTGTCAGAAACCAGGCTAAATAATAATACATTTGCCATAAATTCTCTTTTCTTCAAATGCCCGTGCTGGTGGGAGACCAGGATAGCGTATTATCATATGATAAAACGAGTTGTTCAGGTGTTGAGCTTAAGGAGTGTTATGACAACCAGGATCAAAAACGTTTATTCCGGTTCAGTGATTGATCTGAATCTGGAGCAAGTGGAATTGCCTAACGGTCAGCATAGTGAACTTGAGATCATTCACCATCCCGGTGGTGTTGCCGTTGTTGCGATTGATAACCAAGACAGGCTTTGTTTGTTACACCAGTACCGACATGCAGTTGGCAGCTGGTTATGGGAGATCCCCGCTGGCAAACTTGAACCTGACGAAGGCCATGGGGTTACCGCCAAACGTGAACTTCAGGAAGAAGCCGGCGTGGTAGCAAAAGATTGGCATTATCTTGGTAAGACCATCAGTTCACCCGGGGTCTTCACCGAGGTGATCCATCTTTATCTGGCAAGGGAATTACACTCAGTTGAACAACAACTGGAGCATGGTGAAGTCCTCGAAGTGCACTGGCTACCAATGACAGATATCATGAACATGGTCAGGACCGGTGATATCGTTGATGCCAAGAGTCTGGTCGCACTTTTTCATTTACAAAACTATTTAAGTGAGTAGTCATGCAAACTAGTCCTGCAAAGATTGCAGTGAGTAGTTGTTTATTAGGCAACCCGGTACGTTATGATGGCAAGGATAAACGTCATGGCCTGATTATTGATATGCTCAACAAACACTTTGAGTCTGTTGTCGTTTGTCCGGAAATGCTAGCCGGCCTGGGTACACCACGCCCGCCTGTGCAATTAGTAAAGTTCGCAGAAGGTATCCATGCCATCGGTGTGGAAGATCATCAGCTTGACGTATCGGCAGCTATAGAACTGGCGGCAGAAAAATTCATAAGACAACATACTGAACTGGCTGGTTGTATCCTGAAAAGTCGCTCACCAAGTTGTGGCTATGGTTCAACACCTTTATTCAATACACAGGATGAAATCCTTGAATTGGGCAATGGCCTATTTGCAAATAAGATCATCAGCCATTTTCCGGAGCTGCCGATCAAGGAAGACAGCTGGTTCGTGGACGATAAGTCAGTAAAGGAGTTTATGCGTTTGGTTGAGCGTTATCGCTCAAAAATCACAGTTAGTTAACCAGCGATGAAGCAGGATGGCAGCATAATCCTGTAATGGCGTAAGGTATGTTTCGGTCTGGCTGATGATAGCTTCTTTGCCCGGCATCTCTTCACAACGCCTCTCCAGGTCCTGCGGATATCGTTCTAACCATTCATGAATCACAGCACGTTCCATTTCCAGATGAAATTGCAAGGCGAGGTGTGGCCCGAGGACGAAGGCTTGATTTCTATAACGCTCATTACTAAAGATCGTGGTGGCGCCTTCAGGTAAATCAAAGGTCTCACCGTGCCAGTGAAAGACATTAATAGAGTCGGGTAACTCATGGGTCCAGAGTGACTCTATGGGTTGTTGTTGATGAACACAGTCAACCGGTGCCCAGCCCAATTCCATACATGGACCAGGATATATCGTTGCGCCCATCGCCTTTGCCATTAACTGGCTACCCAGGCAGATACCCAGCACCGGAATCTCTGCATGAATTGCTGCCTGGATCAACGCTATTTCATCAGCGATCCATTTGATTGGGTCATTCACGCTCATCGAACCACCCATAAAGATCAGGCCTGCAACTGCATCGAGATCGGGTTTGACCGTCTCACCTTCATCAATTCGGACCAGTTCGTAAGGTATCGCCTGCTTTTCGAGGAGTGTCTGAAAATGGGCAGGCCCTTCACAGTCAATATGGCGAAAAATACGGATTACATTACTCATGGTTACATTGTTTAGCTAATTTGCCGGCAGGTCAAAGTTAAATGCGGCACCACCAAGATCGCTTGCGGTAATGTTCAGTTCACTGTTATAGGCCTTGACGATATCCATTACCACGGATAAACCTATCCCCTGACCGGGCATGGCCTGATCCGCACGACCACCCCGTTGCAGAATATGATCCATGGCGGACGCTTCAATACCCGGACCATCGTCGGCGATAGTGAAATTGGCCCGTCGCTTATTCAGAACCACGCTAATCCGAATGCGTTGTTTACACCACTTACAGGCATTGTCCAGGATGTTACCCAAGATTTCCATGATATCACCTTCATCGACCCGCACACTTAACTGATCGGGTAGTTGCAGGTCGAATTGAATCTGTTTCTCCTGGTATACCTTGGACAGTGCCCGTGTGATCTTTTCAACTAGTGGCACAACTTTAATGCTTTTACGAACTGGTGAAGAACCTGCAGTAGCGGCACGTTGCAGTTGATGACCAATGATATTATCCATGCGCTGGACTTGTTCCTGCAGGTTTTGCTTCTGTTGTTTATCGCTGAGCTCAGTCAGAGCACCGTTTAAAACTGCGAGCGGTGTTTTAAGGCTATGGGCCAGATCGGCCAGTGCATTTCGATAACGGGTCTGTTGGGTATGTTCATGCTCAAGCAGACCATTGATGTTATCAGTTAGTCGCAAGATCTCGTTGGGGTATTCCTTGGTTATCCGATCCTGATTACCTGATTCAATGGCGTTAAGTTCAGTGATGACACGCTTTAAGGGTTGTAGTCCCCAGAACAAAATGGCTACCTGGACCACCAACAGGATAGCAGCCAGGCCTATCAACCAGCCCCATAGTGTTTGCCGATACTCGTTAATCTGTTGATTAAAGTTAGCGAGGTCGCTAATGATGTTGAAGGTGAGGGGTACCTCACCCGTTTCGCTATACCAGAGAATGCCATAGCTCTTCAGGTAGAATTCATCATCGTCCAGGGACAGGCGTGTAAGTCTTTGCTCTCCTGCGGGCAAATAGACTGGTTCGGGAAGCTTAACGCCGACGGTCGATAACGATTTCCAGAGGATTTTCTCCTTGTCGTTAACAATGAATGCGTAGAGTCCGGAACTGGGCAGACTGAATTTTGTCTCCAGCAGGCGAGCAGGCATGTCAATATCTTCAGGGGTTTCCACTTCGGTACCAGCAAGCAGCAGGGTTAACTGGGTGTTCAGGTTTTCCTGCAAGCTGGCCTCGGCGCTTTCGTAAAAGGCCCGGTCGAGGGTGTAACCGGCGATCAAAATGAAAATAGTCAGGACCAGGCTGGCAGCCAGGATCAGTCTACTGCGAAGTGATTTCATGCATTTCTGTCACAGAGTTTAAAACGGTAACCCCGACCCCGTAATGTTTCGATAGGTTGCAGGTTATTGCCAGGATCAAGTTTGCGTCGAACCCGCCCCATGATGACTTCAATCACGTTACTATCACGATCCTCATCATGGGGATAAAGGTAATCACCAAGTTTGTCTTTGGAGATCACTTTTTCGTGATTACGCATCAGGTATTCGAGTAAGCGATATTCAAATGTCGTGAAATCAAGTTTCTGATCATCAAGATAAATCTGCTGACTATTAAGATCGATCTTTATCGGTCCACATTCGATAACTTCCTGGGTTTTACCGCTGGCACGCCTGAGTAAGGCCTTGACTCGAGCTAGCAGTTCTTCCATCTGAAACGGTTTGGCCAGGTAGTCATCGGCACCGGCTTCCAGGCCATCGACTTTATCCTGCCAACGATCCCTGGCGGTCAGGATCAGGATAGGCAGGGTTTTACCATTTTGGCGTAATTTTTTTATGACATCGATGCCGGACATACCTGGCAGTCCGAGATCTACGATAGCCGCATCAATCGGATATTCTTCGGCGAAGAAAAGCCCTTCTTCGCCTTCTCCGGTTTCATCCACCATGTAGTCATGTCTTGTTAATTGCTCAGCGACCTGCTGGCGGATATCGGTTTCATCTTCAATAATTAGTATACGCATGGTTAACGAGAAGAGACGACATCTCCGGTGGCCTTGTCAATGATCACAATATGCATGCCGCCTGAGCGATCCAGGACCTTGACTCGATAAGCCAGTCTACCGTTGAATTTCATCAGCTTGACGGCTATCACGCGGCCCTGGTATTCACCCTGGGCAATATTGGCAGCCTGTTGTTTGCTTACCCCATCTGCAAAGGCGGTAGGCATTGCAACAAACAACGAGCTGAGTATAAATGTGACAATAATAGCGATTTTTTTCATACCTGTTCTCTTGGTCGGTAAAGTCATGTAAAGCTAAGCATACAATGACCAACCTGTCAGGTAAATCAAACGAGGCCGCATTTTGCGGCCTCGTTTGCACTGTTTAACGGTTGATCAATGCAGATGCAGGCTTAAACCATGAGGACCGATGTAGATACCACTGTGGTGTCTTTGATGATGACGATGATGCCCACGACCATGATGATATCTGTGATAACGTTTCGCCCAACGGCCATAACCGTGATGACGCCCATGTAAATGTCCATAGTCACGATGATGATGACCGCGACGGTGATGACCAGAGTCATGGTGATCACGATGACGACGGTGTCCCCTGCGCTCATGCCGATCATGATCGCGATCACGTCGATGGCGGCGCTCATGACGATCATGATGACGCTCACTGGCATATTGAAGCTTGAAGGAACGATCAGCGTTTGCTGCATAGGCCTGTGTGGACAGGCCGGCCATGCCGAGCAACGAAGCTGCAATAATTAAGCTGTTACGTATTGAGTTTTGCATAATCCACCTCCAGTTTTGTGGATGAGTCTTGATTGGGGCTTACAATAACCCCGGGTGGATGAACCCAAACTGAACAATAGAAAAGCGATAAGCTATTGAAATATATAGGCAAAATTAAGTTAGAATAGGTCAATGCTGAATCTTCCCCACATCTATAAGCCTGATTATCTGGGCGCTAGTCTGGTCAATCTCATGACCAGCCTGGGGACGGTGTATGGTCGCAAAGCGAAGGACTATCCCCCATGTCAGAGACTGCAGCACCAGGCCCTTGAGGAGTACGATAATCTGGTCCTGTTGATAATTGATGGTCTTGGCGATGATTATTTACAAACGACCAATGGCTTACTCCGGCAACACAGCCAGGCGAGGATGACCTCGGTGTTTCCTTCCACCACGGCTGCCAGTATTACCACTTTTCTAACCGGCCAGCCACCACAGCAGCACGGTCTGACCGGGTGGTTTACCTATTTAGAAGAAGTGGGTGATGTCACTGCGGTATTACCCTGTATGCCCCGTGGTAGCCAGCAGTCCCTGACCGAACAGGGAATCGATATTGCGACTTTATATAACCACCCCAGTTTCTTTGATGAACTCAACGTACAAAGCAATGTGGTTTCACCTAACTGGATCCTGGATACGGATTTTAATCAGTCACATTTAGGTAATGCCAGGCCATGGGGATATGACGGAATGGCGGAGATGTTTGCCCGGATCCAGCAGTGTCTTACTAGCACGGAGGGAAAACAGTATATTTACGCCTACTGGCCGGAATTTGATCATCTTTCCCATCTGAATGGTAATCGCAGTGAAGTCGTGGCTGATCACTTTCAGGCTTTACAGCAGGCCGTCGACAAGTTTCTTGGACAAATTCGTGGCAGCAATACCTTATTGCTGATTACGGCAGATCATGGTTTTGTCGATACGCAACCGGAGCGATGCATCACAGTCAATGATCACCCTCGCTTGCAGGAATGTCTGAGTATGCCGTTGAGCGGTGAACCACGGGCGGCCTACTGTTATATAAAAGAAGGTAAGCAGGAACAGTTCCTGGACTACGTGCATACCCATTTTGAACAACAACTAACCTGCGTAGCAAGCGGGCAACTGCTGGAGGAAAACTGGTTTGGTCTGGGCAAGCCGCATCCACAACTCAGTAAACGAATAGGCGACTACACCCTGTTGATGAAAGAAAATTATATTATTAAGGACTGGCTTGAGAGTGAAAAATATTTCTTCCATTATGGCGTGCATGGTGGGATAAGTGAGCTGGAGATGTTTGTCCCGCTGGTTATGTTATCGGTCTGAACACCAATAATCATTCAAGTAAACAGTAAGGCAGGGGCTAGTGTCTTTTTTACTCTCCTAGCTGAGGGTAACGGCGGTACCACTAACGCTAACCATTAGCATGCCACCTTGTGCTCCCACTGTTTCATAATCGATATCAATACCGACAATGGCGTTGGCGCCAAGATCCATCGCGCTGCGGGTCATTTCTTCGAATGCAATGGTACGGGCTTTTTGTAATTCCTGTTCATAGGCTGCCGATCTGCCACCAACGATGTCGCGGATGCTGGCAAAAATATCCTTAAAAATATTTGCACCCAGTATGGCCTCACCTGTGACCACACCATGGTATTGGATAATTTCTTTGCCCTGAATGGTTGGAGTTGTGGAGTGAATCATCTGTTGTCCTCTTTAACTAACATATTGAAGCTAATTATTTTTAGCAGCTAAGTATACTTGCCAGGATGGCGAGAACTTTCACTTCTGGGAATTTCACTGTCATATTCAGATATTATCGATATACCAGGAGTTTCATTAGCGATTAACGCTTTATGTTGCGGTCTGGTTAATTTTTACATGTATCTCGTCACCCGTTTTCACCTCGCTGAGCAGGGTGACATCATCAATCGCATCAGCCCAGATGTTGGTCGGTGCCGCCAGGCGAATTTCGTCGCCGTGTGACATGGGGGTTGGGCCAAAGCCGATCGCAATGCTGTTGCCTTGTGTCCAGAATGCGATTTCACCGGCCTCGACAACCTGTTTAGCATTATTTTCAAGTTCGGCGGTAGCCGCTATCGCGAAATAGACTTCGTCTCCCCAGGTTTGGGCGCAGGATTGAATGGGGAGTGTGGCCAGGATTGCCCGGGCGGTAGCTGTGTCGCGTGTTTGTGCGCGGATAGAGATATCGCCCGAAATAATGCTGATTTCCATTTCATGCTCGCTGCTATTGAACTATCTTTAATAATAATAAACAGGGGAGTGAATTGCCATGCCGATACCCGTTGATTTGCCGCCAGGACAATCACAATTACGTGAAGGTATCTGTTACCAGCCGGCCGGACCACTCTGGCAGAGGGTACCGACCCGCACCGAGGCAGGCGAGTTGGTCGCAGATTTTATCATGCTGATCTCTGGACTGAAGCAACTTGGCTTGCTGCAAAAGCAAAGACTCTACGATACGCTCTATCAGGTGGTTAATCTGTATGAAGCTGATATTCTATTAGCCGAATTGAATACCAGGATGAGTACACTATGGATAAGCCATGTGCCTCGACCTGGTTTGGGCGTTGAGATTGCCGCCATGATTCATCATCGCATTCCCCAGGCCAAGTTGATCTCACAACGTTTTGTTTAGTACCTATATATCTTAGTGCGATGTCTCATCCAGTCTGTGTTTATATCGGCGAAGCATTGGCGAAATATAACTTTGGTGAAGACCATCCCTTTGGACCTCAACGCCATGATGCCTTTGTTGCAGAATTCAACCGGCAAGGCTTAAATAGGAAAGTAGATATCCTTGCTCCGGTTGCAGGCACGCAACAGGCGCTTGCCCGTTTTCACACGGCCGAATATATCACCCGTGTGAAAGGAATGTCTGCCACCGCTGTTGGTTATCTGGATGGTGGTGACACCCCGGCTTTTGCTGGAATGTATGAAGTTGCTCTGGGAGTAGTTGGAACTACACTGGATGCAGTCAAACAGGTAGTTGAGGGGAATTATAAACGCGCATTTACTCCGATTGGTGGCCTGCACCATGCAAGGCGAGATTCGGCGGCGGGCTTTTGCATCTTTAATGACTGTGGAGTAGCGATTGAAGCCTTACGAAGCGAGCACGGCATCAACAAGATTGCTTACGTTGATATTGATGCCCACCACGGGGATGGAGTGTTTTACAGCTTTGAAGATGAACCGGATTTGTGTTTTATCGATATGCATGAAGACGGGCGGTATCTTTATCCGGGCACAGGCGCGATTACAGAAACCGGTAAAGAGGCGGCTCAGGGTACCAAGTTGAATATTCCCATGCCGATGTATGCCAACGATACATTGTTTTTTGAAGTCTGGGAAAAGGTTGAGGCCTTTCTAAAAAAGGCCAGCCCGGAATTTATTTTATTACAATGTGGTGCGGACAGTATTAAAGGGGATCCGATTACTCACATGGAATATTCGGAGCAGGCCCATGCCCATGCTGCACAAAGACTCTGTGTACTGGCAGATGAGCTCTGCAACGGCCGCTTGGTCGCGATGGGTGGGGGTGGATACAATCTGGATAATCTGGCCAAAGGCTGGACCGCGGTAGTGGATAGTTTTGCAAGGAACACGGACTGATTATCTGTTTACCTGCAATAGCCAGCTATTGGTACTGGCTTCGATGAAGTTGATAATCAGGTTTGGGAATAAACCAAAGACGATTGCAAGGACACACAAACTTAGCCCGACAAAGCGCTCGCGTCTGGTCAGGTCGGTCAGGTTGTGCAGTTCCGGATAGGCAATGGGACCAAAGAATGTCTTGCGATAGTGAGTGGTAAAATAGGCTGCACCCAGAATGACCACAATCAGCCCCAGTATGCCGGCGGCAAGGTGGACCTTAAAGGCACTGTATAACAACAGGAACTCGGCAATGAAACCATTGGTGCCGGGTAAACCAATTGAGGCAAGCCCCAGTAACATGAACATGCTGGCAAACACCGGCATGCGTTTGGCAATCCCGCCAAGGTTTTTTAGATTGGTGGTACCCAGGCGTTGATGGAGAAAGCCGCTTAGCAAGAATAAGCCACCGGCGATAATTGTGAAGTTAAGTAGCTGATAGATGGCACCGCTGATTCCCTGTTTGTTCATCGAAACAATACCGATCAGGACCAGTCCAACATGACTGATACTCGCATAGGCGAGCATACGTCGTATATTCGACTGGCTCATAGCGATTAAGGCACCATAGATCATCCCAATCATTCCCAGGGTGATTAACCAGACCTGGTAGTCCTGTACCATCTCGGCTGTCAACGGTACGACATACCGAATAAAACCAAAGGCACCAAGCTTTAAGCCTGTCAGTAGTGCGGTAACACTGGTAGGGCCTTCAAAGGCCACGGTCGGCACCCAGGTATGCAGGGGAAACAACGGTGTCTTTGCGGCAAAACCCAGGGCCAGCAGGATAAAAATTGTCGTTTGCAGTTCCCGGCTAACAGGTGTAACAAGCAGAGTCTGGTAATCAAACATTAAACCAGCCGGTATTGACAGTTGATGAACTTCTGCATGGTTGAAAGCCAGCATGATGAAGGCAAACAATAATGGCACCCCACCGGCCAGCATAAACAGAGTGTACTTGACTGCCGCATAACGTCGATGGGCACCCACACCCCAGAGCGAGATCAGGAAGAACAGGGGAATCAGGGTCAATTCCCAGAACAGGAAGAACAACAGCGTATCAGTAGCACAAAAAATACCGATCGTTGCACTCTC
>JASFLV010000083.1:0-9815 GCA_050117915.1 Thioalkalispiraceae bacterium
TAATGACCATCGGTGTTTTCAGCAAGGCGATTTCAAGTGTTACAGTTCCAGAGACGGTCAACACGACATCACAGCTGGCGATCACATCATAGGCGCGATTTTTTACTACTTTGATGTTCAGCTCAGGGTATTGTTCTAATTCTGGGGTAATTTCTGATTCGTCCAGTGTATCCGCCAATGGCAGAATAAATTGCGCTTGTTCTAGTTGTTGTTTTGTGAGACGTGCTGATTCGAGAATGATGCGGATCAGACGTTTGATCTCACTACGACGGCTGCCAGGTAATAAACCGATAACCGGTTTCCCTGCAACCAGGCCAAAATCATTGAGTAACTCAGCTTTGTCTTTACTTGTTTTTACTTCCTTGACCAATGGGTGTCCAACAAACTCAACTGGCACATCATGATTCAGGTAAAACGCTTCTTCAAAACGAAACACCACCGCCATCATATCGACCAGGCGTTTAATCTTTTTTACACGGTATTGTCGCCAGGCCCAGATTTGCGGGCTGATGTAAAACAGGACTTTAACACCATGTTTTTTTGCATGTTTGGCCAGACGCAGATTGAATTCAGGGTAATCGACAAGAATCAACAAGTCGGGCGGGTTTTTGCTGATTGAATCCCGCATCTGCTTCAAAGCACCAAAGATGACTTTACGATGTTCCCAGATCTCGATCAGGCCAACAACGGCCATCTCTCTTGAGTCAATTAAAATCTCGGCACCGGCAGCTCGCATATTGTCACCACCGATGCCATAAAAGTGTATATCCGGAGCTTTTTGTTTAGTGGTACGGATAAGCTTACCTGCATGCAAGTCACCGGAAGCCTCGCCTGCTATGATCATTACTCGCTTCAAGAACTTTACCTAGAATACGCTTTTGATTGTAGAAGTAATGAGTTCGATCTGTTGATCGGTAATTTCCGGGAAAATAGGTAACGATATGCATTCGCTGGCGATACGCTCAGCAACAGGTAGTGAAATGTCAATATATTCGTTAACAAATACATTCTGTTTATGTAGCGGAATAGGATAATAAACTGCACAGGCAATTTCCGCCGCCTGTAATTCTCGCATTATATTGTCACGTTCAGGGGATAGCAGGGTGTATTGATGATATACATGGTTCCCGATTTTATCTTCAAAGGGTGGCGTGACAACATCTTTTAAGGCTTCAGAATATTTTTGTGCAGCGGCATAACGACTCTGGTTGTATTGATCGATGTTGCGTAATTTAATTCGCAGGATCGCTGCCTGCAGTTCATCAAGCCTGCTGTTGTAACCAATCACATCATGATGATAGCGCTGACTGCTTCCATGGTTGCGATAGATGCGAATTTGCTCAGCAACATGGTCATCGTTGGTCGTTACCATTCCCCCATCTCCATAGCAGCCAAGGTTCTTGCTTGGGAAAAAACTATGACAGCCAGCAAGTCCAATACCGCCTGTTACCTGTTCCTTGATTCGGGCACCATAGGATTGGGCGCAGTCCTCAATCACCAGCAAGTCGTGCCTGGAAGCAATGGACATAATGGCATCCATGTCAGCAGGCTGACCAAAGATATGTACGGGTAAAATCGCTCTGGTCTTATCATTGATAGCGTGCTCGATGAGATCGGGGTCCAGGTTATAAGTTTTTGGATCGATATCGACAAATACCGGTATCGCACCAACGTAGCGAATCGCTTCGGCGGTAGCAATAAACGTAAATGTTGAGGTGATGACTTCATCACCTTTGCCAATACCGGCAGCTAACAGAGCGAGATGCAGGGCATCGGTGCCGGACGCACAACTGAGGGCATGCTTAACACCGAGATTTTCTGCTGCCTCTTTTTCAAATTCCTGCACATTCGGCCCCAGAATGAACTGGGTGTTCTCCAGTACTTCAAGCAGCGCTGAATCTATCTCGGCTTTAAGGTTGTGGTATTGGGCTTTTAAATCCACCATCGGGATCATGTTGCGTTCCTTATTTGGATGATGATAATAAACGAGTAATTTCAATGGCTGTAGCCAAAGCACGGGCACCTGCCGTACCACTGACTTTAGGCTGTTTGTGGTTTTGAATGCAATCCAGAAACGATGCGATTTCAGCTTTTAATGCATCACCTTGCTCGAAGCTGTGCTCGTGACTATCGATACTGGCAATCCCCGGATACTGTTCTTCATTACCTTTGCGGTGGATGCCGACCTTTTTGTTCTGAAAATCGACAGAGATATATGCGTCGTGCTGAAAGATACGCATTTTGCGTTCACTTTTCATGCCGGCGCGGCTGGCGGTGACATTGGCAACACAGTCATTACTGAACTTGATACGTACATTGGCAATATCAACATCTTCGGATAAAACGGCAACACCTTTGGCATCGATACTTGTTACGTCAGCACCGACAATATCAAGAATAATATCGATGTCATGGATCATGAGATCGAGGATGACATTGACATCTGCACCCCGAGGGTTAAATGGAGCAACTCGGTGTGATTCAATGAACAGGGGTTCGCTTAAGGTATCTTCAAGGGCAAGGATGGCAGGATTAAAACGTTCCAGGTGACCTATTTGTAAAACACAGTTATTTTCTTGTGCTAGTTGGATAAGTTCATTGGCTTCATTCAGGGTTGTGGTCATTGGTTTTTCCAGTAACACATGCTTGCCTGCCTGGAGACACTGTTTGGCAATTTCATAGTGTAATTGGGTAGGAACAACAATGCTGACCGCATCAACCTCAGGCAATACATCCGCTAATTTGTTGACTGCCCGGGTGCCCAGATCACTGGCTACTTTATCGGCAGCTTCAATATTGTTGTCGCAAACAGCGATGAGTTCTGACTGGGGTAATTCGGCGTATTTTTGAGCATGGAATTTTCCAAGATAGCCGACGCCGATCACGGCAGATTTAACAGGAGCCATGGATGTCTCTTTATTCACCAATAGAATCCGCGACATTCTAAAGCTTATGGCGACGCTTTGCGAGTCACGAATTTAGCTGATAAGCTGCCTGCAAAGAATCATCAGGCCAAAGATACAATGGTGAACCCAGTCTCTGTACGACGTATTGCCGGTGTGGATGAAGTCGGGCGAGGACCGCTTGCAGGGCCGGTGGTTGCCGCGGCGGTCATCCTTGACCCGGACAGGCCAATTAGCGGGCTGGCCGATTCCAAGGCGCTTAGCGAGAAGAAACGAATACAGTTAGATGCTGAAATTAAGTGTTCGGCAGTAGCCTGGGCGATAGGTCGCGCAGAAGTAGAGGAAATTGACCAGATCAATATACTTCAGGCCAGTCTGCTGGCGATGCGCAGGGCGGTTTTGGCCTTACGTCCACAGGCAGAGCATGCGCTGGTCGATGGTAACCGATGTCCCGAACTGCCCTGTAGTTCAGAAGCAATTATCAAGGGCGACCAGACTGTCGCAGTTATCAGTGCAGCTTCCATTATTGCCAAGGTAGCGCGTGACCAGGAAATGGTCGAAATGGATAATCTCTTTCCAGGCTATGGCTTCCTCAACCATAAAGGCTATCCAACCAAAGCGCATATTCAGTCATTGCAACAACTCGGAATTACGCCGATTCACCGTAAAAGCTTTGGGCCTGTGAAAAAGATTCTTGCGGAATTTGATGCAGCTATTTAAAGTAGCTCAAGTTGTTTTATTTTACACCTCCGAGGATCGGATGTCCTATCCACTGATTTTAAGGCTCGATGTGACTGGGCAACCGGTTAAATGGATACCCTGGCAGGTCGCTGTGGGTGTTTATGCCCGAGATATGGTGGCCTGGACAGCGGGGGAACAAGTTTTTGCATTACGTGGTGGGACTTCTCGGCTGACCGGCGAGCAGAGTATCGTCAGGGTCAACTCTATCGTTGCGGTAAGGGGCGAGAATCGGCATGTCCATCGACGCCAGGTGCCACCTCTGACAAATCGAGAGCTATTTCGCCGTGACGATCATGTCTGCCTCTACTGTGGGCGTGATTACACGAAGCAGATAACAGAATTGACGCGTGACCATGTCATTCCAATCTCCAGGGGTGGCAAGGATCTTTGGTCAAATGTTGTCACCGCCTGTCGTCGTTGCAATACCCATAAAGGTGGCCGCTCTCCGGAGGTAGCCAATATGCCGCTATTGGCGATCCCCTATGTACCTAATCTTGCTGAATACCTCTTCCTTAGAAACCGGCGCATTCTGGCGGACCAAATGGAGTTTCTCAAATCCCAGTTTCGTGTTGTCGACAGGCAGTGGAAGGTTTAGTCCTGTAATTGATAACAAGCCATTGATTTTTAAACTTCCCAGGACCTTATCACAAAACACTTTTGTCAAGTCTTGCGCAGCAGGCAGCTAGCTTTGTAAAGTGCATCTATGCCTAAGACTTTTGTACATCTGCACCTTCATACTGAATACTCATTAGTGGATGGCCTGATCCGGATTAAACCTTTGGCCACTGCGGTAGCGGCAGCCGCTATGCCGGCGGTTGCCGTTACGGATCAGAGTAACATGTTTGCAATGGTCAAGTTTTATCGAGCCGCAATTGCCGCTGGGGTAAAACCGATCATGGGTGTCGATATCTGGGTCCAGGATGACGACATCGCACAACCACCGCACCGCCTGGTTTTACTCTGCCAGAATCTGGTGGGTTATCACCATCTAACAGAATTGATTTCTCGTTCTTACCTGGAGGGTCAACACCAGGGACGTCCGATTATTCAGAAAGACTGGCTGGTCGGCAATACTGAAGGTTTGCTTGCCTTATGTGGTGGTCGCGAAGGTGTCCTCGGTCCGCTCTTGCTCAATGACAAGATGGAACTGGCCAGGCAAGAGTGCCAGTTCTGGAAAGCACAGTTTCCTGATCGTTTCTATCTGGAGTTACAACGGACGGGGCGGGATCAGGAGGCAAAACATGTACAACAGGCTGTTGAACTTGCCCTTGTCGAACAGCTACCGGTTGTCGCCACCAATGATGTCCATTTCATCGACCGTGATGAGTATGAAGCCCATGAAGCACGGGTTTGTATCAACGAGGGGCGGGTGCTGGATGATAACCGACGTCCGCGCCGGCATAGTGAACAGCAATACCTGCGCACCCCTGAGGAAATGATTTCGTTATTTCAGGATATCCCTGAAGCAATTGATAACACCGTGGAGATTGCCAAACGTTGTAACCTGGAGCTGACCCTAGGCAAAAATGTCTTACCCGATTATCCCGTCCCGCAAGGGATGAGTATTGAAGAGTATCTGGCGGAAGAATCTCGCCGCGGACTCGAACAACGTTTACAGGCGACGATGCCTGACTGCGATGAAAAAACGCGTAAAGTTTATCTCGATCGCCTGGAACTTGAACTGGGTGTTATCAATAGTATGGGCTTCCCTGGCTACTTTTTGATTGTTGCCGACTTCATTCGCTGGGCCAAGGAAAACGGCATCCCGGTGGGGCCAGGACGGGGGTCTGGAGCCGGTTCTTTAGTTGCCTATGCCTTAACGATTACGGACCTTGATCCGATACAACACGATTTACTGTTTGAAAGATTTTTAAATCCCGAACGCGTTTCCATGCCGGACTTCGATATTGACTTTTGTATGGAGAACCGTGATCGGGTTATCGATTACGTAGCGCAGCGTTACGGCCGCGAAAAGGTTTCGCAAATTATTACCTATGGCAGTATGGCTGCCAAGGCCGTAATCAGAGATGTCGGTCGCGTGCTTGGACATCCCTATGGGTTTGTTGATCGTATTGCCAAACTCATTCCTTTCGAGATTGGTATTACCCTGGATAAAGCGCTTGAGCAGGAAGAAGCGTTGAGAGAGTTATACGAACAGGATGATGAAGTCCATGGGCTGATTGACCTGGCGAAGAAACTGGAAGGAATAGCGCGTAATGCAGGTAAGCACGCCGGTGGTGTTGTGATTGCCCCATCGAAATTGACCGACTTCACGCCGCTTTATTGTGAACAGGGTGGTACTAGCATTGTCACCCAGTTTGATAAAGATGATGTAGAGGCAGTAGGACTGGTCAAGTTTGACTTCTTAGGTCTGCGTACCCTGACCATTATTGATTGGGCAGTACAGAATGTTCATCGTCATGCCAGCAGTGAAGAAGAAAAGCATCTCGATATTAATGCTATCGAGATGGATGATGAAGCTTCTTTTAAACTTTTGAAAAATTGTGCAACCACCGCGGTATTCCAACTGGAATCACGTGGCATGAAAGATCTTATCAAGCGTCTGCAGCCGGATAGCTTTGAAGACATTGTCGCACTGGTGGCGCTGTTCAGACCAGGTCCGTTGCAGTCGGGCATGGTGGATGATTTTATCAATCGTAAACATGGTCGTGCCAGGGTTGTTTACCCACATCCTGAGTTGGAGCCGATTCTTAAACCGACCTATGGTGTGATTCTCTATCAGGAGCAGGTCATGCAGATCGCCCAGGTGCTGGCTGGCTATACGCTCGGTGGCGCAGACCTATTACGCCGCGCGATGGGTAAAAAGAAACCTGAAGAGATGGCTAAACAACGTAGTATCTTTGTTGACGGGGCGACAGCCCGCGGCGTTGAAGCAAAAACCGCAACCTATATTTTTGACTTGATGGAAAAGTTTGCAGGTTATGGTTTTAACAAGTCACATTCGGCCGCCTATGCTCTGGTCTCTTATCAAACTGCATGGTTAAAGGCGCATTATCCAGCAGCTTTTATGGCTGCGGTTCTCTCTGCTGATATGGATAATACCGACAAAGTCGTTAGTTTAATTGATGAATGTCGTGACATGGGACTCTCCGTCGAACCGCCTAACATCAATGCCTGCGAACACCAGTTTACAGTCAAAAACAATGAAACGGTTGTCTATGGTCTGGGCGCGATCAAAGGGGTCGGCGAGTCGGCGATCGAAAATATGATCGAGGAACGCCTACAAAACGGTCCGTTCAGTGACCTGTTTAATTTCTGTCAGCGGATCGATTCACGAAAAGTTAATCGTCGTACGCTTGAAGCCTTGATCATGGCAGGTGCACTGGATGTGTTTGAAAAATCCCGTTCAACGTTAATCGCAACCTTACCTGCAGCGATGCAAATTGCCGAACAGCATGCGCGGGATCGGGACCTGGGACAGTCGGACCTGTTTGGCATGGTGGATAAGGTGGAAACAGGGCCGGGTAGTTATCATGAAATGCCTGACTGGGATGATGAGCAACGGCTTGCCTGCGAGAAGCAGACCCTGGGCCTGTATCTGACGGGGCATCCTATTGAACGCTATGAGCCGGAGCTGAAGCAGTTTACCAGTTCGCGTATTGTCGACCTCAAGCCAACCTCCAATCAGTCCGTCATCGTGGCCGGTTTGATTATTGCGATTCGTACTATGAATACCCGCCGTGGGGACAAAATGGCCTTTATTACTATTGATGATCGCAGCGGTCGGATTGAGCTGGCGGTCTTTTCCGAGGCTTACCTGCGCTACCAGGACATGCTGAGTAAGGATAAGCTGATTGTGGTTGAAGGCGAAGTCAGCGTGGATGACTACTCAGGTGGTTATAAAATGAGCGCCCGCGCAATGTATGACATCGAGCAGGCCCGGGCCCATTTTGCCAAGCGCCTCAAGGTCCATGTGAACCAGAAAAGGGCCTCAAATGGCTTCATTCCGGCCCTGCAGCATGTCCTGCAGCCCTTTTGCCAGGGGGGGTGCCAGGTGGTCATCGATTACCAGTCTGATGCCGGCAGAGTGGACTTACCGCTGGGTAGAGAATGGAGAGTCCATCCTTCGGATGAGTTGCTGCACCGCCTGCGCGAACTGGCCGGTGAGCAGGACGTCGAGATCATCTACTGATACTGATATAATTCCACCATTCCAATTGGTTAGCACAGGATCCGACTATGAATTTGAATTTCCTTGATTTCGAACAGCCCATTGCCGAGCTTGAGGCCAAGATCGAAGAGCTTCGCTATGTTGGTTCGGACAATGAGATCAACATCAGTGAAGAAATCACTCGACTTCAAACAAAAAGTCGCGATCTGACCAAGTCTATCTTCAGTGGTCTCAAGGCTGCCCAGATTGCGCAATTGGCACGACATCCACAGCGGCCCTATTTTCTGGATTATATGGAACGTATCTTTGAGGACTTTGAAGAACTGCATGGTGATCGCGCCTTTGCCGATGACAAAGCGATAGTGGGTGGTATTGCACGAATCGAAGGTAAGCCGGTAATGTTGGTCGGTCAGCAAAAGGGCAGGGACACCAAAGAGAAAGTACAACGTAACTTTGGTATGCCACGACCGGAAGGTTATCGTAAGGCGCTACGCCTGATGGAAATGGCGGAAAAGTTTAAACTGCCATTAATGACTTTCATTGATACGCCAGGCGCCTATCCTGGAGTTGGTGCAGAAGAGCGTGGTCAAAGCGAAGCGATTGCACGAAATCTTTACGTGATGTCGAAATTACAGACGCCGATTATTAGCACGGTCATCGGTGAAGGGGGTTCAGGGGGTGCATTAGCAATTGGGGTCTGTGATCGCCTGTTAATGATGCAATACAGTACCTATTCTGTGATCTCACCGGAAGGTTGTGCCTCAATTTTATGGAAGAGCGCAGAAAAGGCAGCCGAAGCCGCCGAGGCGATGGGCCTGACAGCAGAACGTCTCAAGGAACTTGAGCTGGTTGATACGATTGTTGAAGAACCCCTAGGCGGTGCCCATCGTGATATCGGTGTTGCCGCTAATAACCTGAAAGCAGAATTACTGCAGACACTTGATCATCTACAGACACTCCCGACAGATAAACTGCTGGAGCAACGTTACAATCGCTTAATGCAGTTTGGAAATTATACCGAATAATATGCCTTTCCTAACAGCCTCATTGCTTGACACATTGAGGCGCTTTCCAACCCCGCGCCGCTATGTGGTCGCCTATAGTGGTGGTTGTGATTCCCATAGCCTGTTGCATGCGTTAGTTCAAATTCGTGAGCAACTGGATTGTCAGAATTTATTGGCGATTCATGTCGACCACGGTTTACAAACCGAGTCTTCCCAATGGTCAGGACATTGTGAAAAAATCTGCCAGCAGTATGCTGTCCCTTTTCAGCTCATAGCACTCAAGCTTGTGACTCCTAAGGGTGAAAGTCCTGAAGCCTATGCTCGTCAGGCACGCTATGCGGCGATGCAGGACGACCTGGACTATGATGATATGTTATTGCTCGCCCAGCATCAGGATGACCAGGCTGAAACCCTGCTGTTACAACTACTGCGCGGCAGTGGTGTCAGAGGACTTGCGGCGATGCCGGAAATCAACAGGTCAGACCGCTACTGGCAGGCACGCCCCTGGTTGCATATCGGTCGTACTGAGATTCAGTCCTACGCCGAACAGGCCCAGTTAAACTGGATTGATGATCCGAGCAATCAGGATAATCGTTTCGATCGAAATTATTTGCGTAATGAAATTATGCCGCTGCTAAAACAGCGCTGGCCTGCAGCAGCAGAGACACTAGGGCGCACGGCAAGACATCAGGCGGAGGCCAGTGAGCTAGTCAATACCCTGGCTGAACTGGACTGGCGGGAATGCCGTTTGAATGAAAAGACCATGTTATCACTACCTCAACTGAAAAGGCTGACTGCAGCCAGGCAGCGTAATCTGCTGCGTTACTGGATTGCAGAACAGTGTGATCTCCCACTACCAGATAGTATCCATTGTCAGCGAATAATCGAGGAAGTCCTGCCTGCGGCCCAAGATGCCGAGCCAGTGGTGAGCTGGGGGGATATCGCAGTCAGGCGCTACCGGGATGTACTCCACATTGAAAAATGTCTGTCGACGGCTCCAGCCGAATGGAGGCAACAGTGGGACTTGCAGGCACC
>JASFLV010000084.1:0-9802 GCA_050117915.1 Thioalkalispiraceae bacterium
GGTCAGGGTGTAAGCGGTTTTTCCGGCCTGGGACGGTACCGAGCTTGATCCGCCACTACCAGATGCGCAGGATAAAATGGTAAATGAGATGAGGAGGACGGTGAATGTATGAAACATCCCTCTTATTAGTGTTTTCATATAGGTCTCCTTGTATTTGAATGTTGTTTATTTATGTCCATGGAAATTCTAACTAAGAGTTTACAAGCATGGTTCTAGTATGGCTAGCTTTGGCTGGATTTTGCAAGGCCAGGATGTGACTTTTTGGAAGAGGCCGGTATTAGATTTACATTGCTCTACAATATAAAAGCAGGTGAGACTGTATGAATCTCACCTGCTAAATGCTGTAACGTGCCGGTTAAATTATTCGAATGGATCGATATATTTTTGCGGGAGCTCTGATTTTTGTTTTTCGTCTTTTGTCTTAGTCTTTGCTGCGACGGATTGACGGTATTGCTGTAGAGCAGCATCTGCTCTTTGCTGTTGTTTTAACCGATTTTGTTCGGCGATGATTTTTGCACGCTCCTGTGCCTCTTTAATCTTTCTAGCCCGCTCCTCATCACTAAGCTTGGCATGCTTAATTTCCTCAACCTGTGCCTCTTGTTCAGGTTCTGTCGATTCTTCTAGCTTAGCTGTTCGCTTTGCCGCACGCTTCGCCTCGCGTTTGCGTTTAGCCTCAGCCGCCGCTCGTTTTTGTTCCTTTGCTTTTTGTCGGGCCAGTTCTTCCTCAGCCTTACGTTTCGCTTCGGCCTTCCTTTCCTCTTCTTCAGCCTTACGCTTGGCCGCTTTTTCATTCCGAATGGCCTGGTAGATCATGGCAATTCGTTCGGCAGCTTCACTGTGGCCATTGGACTTGGCCTTTTTATACCAGTTGATGGCGGTGTCATAATCCTTTTCTACACCACGTCCATGTTGATACATTTCGCCAAGCTTAAACTGGGCACTATTATTTCCTTGTGCAGCCATTTTGCTTTGAAATTCATAGACCTGGCGCCAGCTTTCATCAATTACTTCGGCATGGGCAAACAGGTTAAGCGAAAAAACGAGGATAATGATGGAGGCAGACTTGAGTATTCGCATGGTTCTATCATCGAGTTATGGATCTAGAATAAAATATCGACAATTTGTAGGTAAATCTTTAAATCAGGCAAATAATGCTTGTATTTCAGTAAGTTATTCCCTATGTGTACAGGTTCGATTTGGCTAGGCGCATTTAAATATGACTCGAGCTCGTGGATAATACAGGTATGATCGATACTGTAAGCTTACCCTATATTCTTGCTGTGACCTGAGATAGCTTCGATTCCCTGGTGTATGAAAATACTCATATAAGGCTGTTCCCTGTTTGCGACGGTATTCCTTTCTCGAATGTTGTTCGCCATTACGCTGGGCATTTGTTACAGATAAACACCGACGTTGATGATTAATCTTCAAGTAGGGATACTTAACCTTATTCAAAATAGCATGTGCTATTAACAGAGTCTGACTTTTTCAGATTAGTATGTATATAACAATTGTTGCAGGCCTTGTATCATGAATGACAAATCTATATTGCAGCTGTTAAAAAGAGTTCTCATCTGGGGATGTGGTGTCCTGCTGATTATGTTTGCCTTGATTCAGGCTTACGCATTCGTTCCAGTTTTAGAGAGTCCGGTCGATGACTATCTTGCCAGGAAAGGTAAATTAGCCTCTATCACAACAACAAAAGCCTGGTCAGAGAAGAACAGTCAATATGACGAAATAGAACTGGTTTCAAGTAGCGGACTCCGTGTATTGATGACAATTCGCAGACCTTTGGCCCAACAGCATGCATTACCTGTTGTGTTATTACTCGGTGGCTTGGGTACCGGACGAGATGCTTGTCGGGTTATTCCAACTATACGCCACGCAGTATGTGTATCCTTGTCTTATCCTTACTATGGTGCTGATGATATCGAGGGTATTGGTGTTTTAACCAACTTACGAGAAGTTCAACAGGCGGTAATCGATACACCCCCAGCAATGTTATTGGCGCTCGACTATGTATTAACTCAGGATTACACTGATGCACAACAGGTGGAGTTACTAGGCGTTAGCTTCGGCGCTTATTTTATCAGTATTCCTGCCGTACTTGATCAACGTGTCACCCGTACCTGGATTGTGCATGGTGGTGCAGAGCCAATTAAGGTCATGAGCCACAACTATATAAAAAACTCAGAAAATGTATTTTTAAAAAAGCTATTTGTTAAGTGGATTGGCTATGCCATAGGTAGTCAGTATGTTGATCCTGAGAAATGGGTAGGAAAAATTTCACCCCGCCCTGTTATTCTGATCAATGCAGAAAATGACAAGACCTTTCCAGAGTCGAGTGTGAAAGCACTACACAATACTACCAGACAGCCTAAAGAAATCATCTGGACAAAAGGCGTCCATATTGCACCGAGTCGTACTGATATAGTTGAGCAGTTGTCAAATATCGTATTAAATAGAATAGAAGGTGATTACTTAAAAAGGCGTTCTAACCATCGATAAACTACAGATCATAATCCAGACTCTGGGTGGTCTGGGTCTGTTTCTGCTTGGCATGGTTATCATGACCGATGGATTGCGTACGCTTGCCGGGAGTGCAATACGCCAGGTCTTATTGCGTTTTACTCGAACCCCCTTAAGTGGCGCCATGACCGGGGCAGTGGGTACCGCCATTCTACAATCTTCAAGTGCGACGACAGTCGCAGCAGTCGGTTTTGTTGGAGCAGGCCTAATGGCTTTTCCTGAAGCATTGGGGATCGTCTTCGGGGCAAATATCGGTACAACCTTAAAAGGCTGGTTAATTGCTTTGCTCGGTTTCAAGTTCCAGCTTGGAAATATCGTTCTCCCAATCATCTTTGCGGGTATCAGCTTACGTTTGTTTACGAAAGGCCGTGTTGCGGCAACAGGGTATGTAATCGCGGGATTTGGTGTCATTTTTCTGGGTATAACAATCATGCAAGGTGGGGTGGCTGGTCTGGAAGGTGTGGTAACGCCTGACATCCTTCCTTCAGATACCTGGCTTGGACGATTGCAGTTAGTAGCGATTGGTATTCTGATTACTCTGATAACACAATCTTCCAGTGCAGGTGTTGCTGCTGCGCTAACGGCCCTTTATGCAGGTAACATCAATTTTCAACAGGCCGCAGCGTTAGTTATAGGCATGGATGTTGGCACTACCGTAACGGCATTAATGGCAACGATAGGTGGTTCGGTCGGGGCACGGCGGACTGGCTATTCCCATGTGATATATAATCTGATGACAGCTGTTTTTGCATTGATACTCATTACGCCATTCACCTTAACGTGGGAAGCATTTTCAGAAGGTAGCCTGGTAAGAAATGCGGAGATTGCACTGGTTGCCTTCCATACATCATTTAACACATTAGGTGCAATTATAATTTTACCTTTTACTCGTCACTTTGCTCATTTAGTTGAGCGTCTTGTACCAGAAAAATTACCAAGCTATATGAAAAAACTGGACATTCAACTTGTTGAAAACCCAGGTTTGGCACTAACTCAGGTCCAACATGCGGTAGCCCAGCAGATCAGGGTTCTGTTAATACATCTACAATCGATCCTTATGGAAAATGGAAAAGGAAAAAGAGTCAATCTTCATGAGCTACAAGCTGCAATTGATGATGTTCATGTTTTTATTGACGAAATTAACCTCAGGGATGAGGAAAGTGCGGAATGGGAAAGGTTAATACAGCTCATCCATGCATTGGATCATATGCAACGGTTACATGAGCGATGTGAGGAAGAGGAATACCGGGCAGAAATTGCCAGAGTGGAGGTTGATCTACAGGATACAAAGTCGCTATTGCTTAAAGGTATACAGATTTTATTAAACAGCCTTGATGATCAGGACTGGTCAAAAGGAGTTAAAGAAATAAGTAAAGTCGTTGCAGAAATCGAGGAAAGTTATGGGGCATTTAGACAGGAGATAGTTAAACGAGTGGGGCGTGGAGATCTTGATGTGGAACATGCTACAAGACTATTAGAGTCAAGGCGCTGGTTATTGCGAGTGAGCCGACATTTATCACAGATAGATAAGCATTTCTCAGCGGCGACGCTCGCCGCTGGTAGTCATGGTTAACAACATTTAATGCTCTAGTTCCCGGGCCATTTCGATACCTTCCTGTTCATTAACCAGTAACAGCATAATCCCTCCTGCAACGAACAGCAGTATGATTGAGAGGATCGACAGTCGGGGACTGCCGGTTAGTTGAGAAACCAGCGCCATTAATAGTGGACCTAGGACAGCAGCGAGTTTGCCAACCATATTGTAAAATCCAAAATACTGAGCAGATTTGTTTCTGGGGATGATCCGCGCAAAGAATGCTCTACTCAAAGACTGTATTCCGCCCATCACCAGGCCAACTATAATAGCAAGAATGTAAAAGTCCCTTACTTCTTCCATAAAGTAGCCATAAATTGTTACGCCTATATAAGTTGCAATGGCTATTAGAATTGCCGCACGCGCACCAATTTTTTCACCTAACTTGCCATATAATATCGCAGCAGGGAAGCCCACAAACTGGGTTATCAAAAGTGCAAGGAACAAATCATTTTTATCAAAGCCAATCCGTTTTCCATAATCGGCTGCCATAGCGATGATCGTATCGACACCATCAATATACAACCAATAAGCCAGTAGAAAAGTAAATACAACCTTGAGTTTTCTGATTTCCTGAAAAGTTGTATACAACTGTAATATACCTTCTTTAATTGCAACCCTAAGGGGTACAGGCGTTGATAATTTAGATGGTTTTACATTAAGTAATAACGGTAATGAAAAGAGTATCCACCATATTCCGGTAAACAGGAATATGAGTACGATTTCATTGAGGGGAGTTACATGTTCAAAGCCAAAACTTGCTGGGTTTGCAAAGATGACGCAGCCGAGAAATGCCAGGCCACCCCCCAGGTAACCGAGAGAAAAACCAAGTGCAGAGACTATATCGAATCTTTCTGATTCAGTGATATCGACTAACATGGCATCATAGAAAATATTGGCACCGGCAAAGCCGATGAAACTGAGGACATAAACGGTTATAGCCAGTTGCCAATCACCCTTTTCAATAAAGGAAAGGGTTGATACAAATAGAACACCGAGTAATAAAAACATTAACAGGAAGCGTTTCTTCAGATCACCACGATCGGCGATTGCCCCGAGAATTGGTGCAAGCAACACGACGGTGAAGCTTCCGACCGCGTTGGCTATTCCTAAAGGTGTCGTAGTATTCTCACTGCCGCTACCAACGAACCAATAGGAACCAAACAATACGGGGAAGAAAGAGGTCACAACGATAGTTGTATAGGCAGAATTTGCCCAATCATAAAAAGCCCAGGAAAGGGTTCTTTTATTTAGAAAACTGCGCACGAATTTTAGGAAACCTGATAACTGTTAAGTGAATATGTTAAACTAGAATAGCGCGTTCATCGAGCAATTGATTGCTGGTCTCTCATTATGCATTATACTGAGCTTAGCTGATAAATTGGCCTGCAGCCAGCAAATAACATTGATTCTGAATTGGTTTTGTCATTTACAAAGGCTTAAAATTTAACTAAAAAACGACCTGGTAAAATGCACTGACAAGGAACCAGACTGTAGTGAAGACACTGCTAATAGCATTCAAGCTAATATCCTTCATGCTACTGATCACGGCATGTAGCGAGCCACAACAAGATAAATTCTCAGCTGACGCTTCTATTGCCGTCTCCGCAACACCATTGTCTGCACCTGTATTTATTGCCGCGACATTGGGTTTATTCGATAAATATGGTCTCAATGTAACGTTAAAAAAATTTAATGGTGGACATATTTGTTTAAATGAAGTTCTGGATGGAAGAGCACATTTTGGCACCGCATCTGATTACCCAATAATGCTCAACTCGTTCAAGCGTAAAGATTTTGAAGTATTGGCCAGTTTCGTTAGCTCTGATAATGATGTGAAATTAATGGCAAATAAACATGAAATACCCAGGACTGCAGATCTTAAGGGGAAAACTATCGGTGTTGTAAAAGGGGCCTCAAGCCATTATTTTTTGGATCGATTTCTTATCTTTAACTCTCTTAAGCTCAATGAAATGATAGTCAGGCATGTCAACCCTGAAGAAATGCTGAATGCACTGGCTGATGGGGAGGTCGATGCCATTGCGGTCTGGGAACCATTTGGCTACATCGCCAGTAAAAAGCTGGGTAATGAATTAAATATTTTTCCCGCAGCTAATTATTACCACGAAACATTTAACCTGGTTGCACTGAAAAGTGACGATCAACGTCACTACGAGATTTCAAAGCGTGTTCTGCAGGCTTTAAAAGAAAGTATTCGATTTATAAGGACTTCTCCTGGACAGGCACAGGATATTCTTAAAAACGAACTGGATCTCGACGATAAGTTTATCGACTGGATATGGCAAGATTTTGATTTCAGGCTGAGCCTTGATCAGACATTTCTGTTGACGCTGGAAAATGAATCGAGATGGGCAGTAGAACATGGCCTTACTGAAACTAAAGAACTGCCAAACTATCTGGAATACGTAAATACAAAGCCGCTTTTATCTGTCGACCCTGCCATGGTTAATATTATTAAGTAACTCTATGTTGATTCGAAGTAAAGTACGTTTTGGAATTTTCTTTATTGTGATATTGGGGACTATCCTGATTGCGGGATTGTTTATTTCTGAGCGACAGGTCAATGTAAATTTCAGCGCCAAGACCCTGGCGGTTGATATTTATGCTGAATTTAGTGAACTCCACCTTGTTAGTGAAGATTATTTTTTTAATCCCAGTCCACGTGCTTTAACCCAGTGGCATATCAGACACAATAACGTTGTTGAGCATCTTGTTAAGGCTGAAAATATTTCTACTCTGGATTCGGAACAAATAAGTCGTTTAAGGGAATATGCTAATGACATAAATCATCTTATGTCTATCCTGGTTCAGTCTAATAACGATACACACTCAGATCCTGAGATGAAACAGCGCATACAGGAGACGATTATAACTAGACTCAGGGAAGAAATAAGGTTGTCCCTGGGGATTGCGATTAATCTGGCTCGAACTATTAAGGACCGGCTGGAACAGAGTTTTAATGTAAGCCACTATTTATCACTAATAGTGATTGTGTTTGCAATGATTCTTTCCCTTATTCTGGCTAGATGGCTCTACAGGAATATATTATGGCCAGTTGATGATATGCAGCGCGAGGTAAGGTTTATCCGTGATGGCCAATTCAATCGTAGGATTGATTCTCAGGCGCAGGATGAAATCGGTTCATTATCACGGGACTTCGACGCGATGGCTGAGAAGCTGGAAAACACGATGGTGACTAGAAACGAACTTGAGAAAATCGTTGCCGACCGAACGACCCAACTAAGAATCTCCAAAGAGGCAGCTGAATCTGCTAATGAGGCGAAAAGTGTCTTCCTGTCCCGAATGAGTCATGAGTTGCGTACTCCACTAAATGCAATACTGGGTTTTTCGCAATTACTACAATTGAATAAGTCGCTGACTAGCGAGAACAAAAAAAATGTCGATCTCATCTACGATGCCGGTGCCCACCTGCTGGCGCTGATTAACGAAGTGCTTGAGATATCCAGGATTGAACAGGGTAACATGGCAATTAATTTCAGTGCGGTTAATGTCAACGCAGTATTGAAAGAAGTTATCACGATGACATCGGTCCAGGCGGCTGCCCGGAACATCAAAATCAATAATATAATTGATAGTAGCTTAAACATTAAGGCAGATTGTTCACGGCTCAAGCAGATATTTATCAACTTTATTTCTAACGCGATAAAATACAATTCTCAGGGTGGGCAGATAACCATCTTTAGTTCAGAGCCATCCGAGGGGAAAATTGATATTTGTTTTAAGGACACCGGAATTGGGATTGAGCAGGAGAAACAGGACCGGGTGTTTGTTCCCTTTGAGCGGTTGCTGAATGAGCAAGACGAAATAGAAGGAGTGGGAATTGGCCTGGCGTTGTCGGCAAGACTTGCCGAACTAATGGATGCAGAGCTCGGTTTTGTTAGCGAGCCGGGCCAGGGATCAACCTTCTGGATCAGGATCGAACGGATGAACTGATTTAAGCCTTACTGGTAGTCAGTTAGTCAGTCAATGAGCAACCGTAAATCATGGGATTGGCCTGTTTAATCCCCCGCCAAAAATAGTTAACCACAACCACAATCTTGCTATTGAATATCGGCAACAAGACCATACATATCGAGCCTGTGCTGAAGCGAAGTTTGCCTGACCAGCCGGATTTTGCCGTTTAACAGGCCAAAAACTAGCGAAAATTCCAAAATTGGGTCCTTATCGGGCCTATTTTCATGCACATTTCATATCAGATTGGGCTATAATTCGCCGCTATTTTTTCCGATGCTGGAAATAGCAATCGTACAACTTAATCTAGCGGTGGTCTGGAACCATCGGGATGACTCAGAGATTACCGCACATGCGGTAATTTTTTTTAACACAAACACATTACTATAGAGTAGCAGGAACAATGGCTGATTTAGACAAGTACAGAAATATAGGTATTTTTGCGCACGTGGATGCCGGTAAAACCACCACCACCGAGCGGATACTGAAACTGACCGGTAAGATTCACAAAACCGGTGAGGTGCATGATGGTGAAGCGACGACTGACTTTATGGAACAGGAAGCAGAGCGTGGTATCACTATTCAGTCAGCGGCTACTTCATGTGAATGGAATGGCCATCGCCTGAATATCATCGATACACCGGGACACGTGGATTTCACTATCGAGGTTTATCGTTCTTTGAAGGTACTCGATGGTGGTGTCGGTGTCTTCTGTGGCTCGGGTGGTGTGGAGCCACAATCAGAGACAAACTGGCGTTATGCCAATGATTCTGGTGTGGCACGGGTTATTTTTGTTAACAAGCTGGATCGCATGGGCGCGGATTTCTATCGGGTTGTTAAACAGGTCGAAGACGTACTGGCAGCCAATCCACTAGTGATGGTGCTGCCGATTGGAATCGAAGATGATTTCAAGGGTCTTGTCGATCTATTGAGTCGTAAGGCTTATGTCTGGGATGACACGGGTTTACCGGAAAATTACACAATCGAAGATATTCCGGCGGATATGACGGACAAAGTTGAAGAGTGGCGTGAAAAACTGATTGAGACGGCGGTAGAGCAGGATGATGACCTGATGGAGGCTTACCTGGAAGGGGAAGAGCCTTCAATTGAAGACCTCAAGCGTTGTATCCGCAAAGGAACGATCAACCTGGATTTCTTCCCGACCTATTGTGGTTCAGCGTTCAAGAACAAGGGTATCCAGCTGGTACTGGATGCGGTTGTTGATTTTCTGCCGAATCCGACAGAGGTGAACCCTCAACCAGAAGTCGATGAAGAGGGTAATGAGACCGGAAAATTTGCCATCGTCGATCCCGGCCACCCGTTCCGTGCCCTGGCCTTCAAGATTATGGATGACCGCTTTGGTGCATTGACGTTTATCCGAATCTATTCCGGTAAAATGGGCAAGGGCGATACAGTCCTGAATACGTTTACCGGTAAAACAGAACGGATCGGACGTATCGTGGAAATGCACGCGGATGAGCGTATTGAATTAGATGGCGCCCAGGCAGGTGACATCGTCGCAGTCATCGGTATGAAGAACGTCCAGACTGGTCATACCCTGTGTGATCCAAAAGCACCCGCTACCCTGGAACCGATGGTCTTCCCGGATCCGGTTATCTCTATTGCAGTGGCACCAAAAGATAAGGGGGCGGCCGAGAAGATGGGTATCGCCATCGGTAAGATGGT
>JASFLV010000085.1:0-9797 GCA_050117915.1 Thioalkalispiraceae bacterium
TTCCACCGGCGAAGAAGCCCTGCGGATGCTTGAAGGAAAACACGCGGATGAGCATGTCCTGGACGAGTACGACATGGTCATCACCGACTTCATTTTAGAGGGTGATATGACTGGCGGTGACCTGTTGCACGCTATCCGGGCCAAAATGCACATGTCCCAGCAGGAGATGCCGGTCCTGGTCCTGACCAGCTCAGAAGAACAACAGACCCAGGTCGAGGTGTTCCATGCCGGGGCCAATGACTTCGTGAATAAACCGATCGTCGAAGAGGTTTTGATTGCCCGGGTCAGAGCACTCTTGCTGATTAAACATCAGTACGATGCCCTGAAAAAACAGGCCGAGGCCATGCGCTGGATTGCGGTCACCGACAGCCTGACTGGGGTGCGCTCAAAACGCTATCTGGTGGATAATGGCGAGGCCTATATCAGCAATCCGGATTACCAGCCGGTCTGGGCAATGCTGATCGACATTGACCATTTCAAGACCATCAATGATTCCCTGGGACACATCACCGGTGACCACGTACTGGCAGAAATGGGCGAAAAGCTCAATGAGTCTTTTCGCGACGGCATGGTCGTGCGCTTTGGGGGTGAGGAATTCTGTGTACTGTTGCCCAACCTGAGCGCAGATCAGATGCTGGAACGGGCTGAGATGCTCCGCAGTGAACTGGCCGGGATGAAGCCGGCCGGGGTGAATATCACCGTGAGCATCGGTCTTGCCTCCACCGCCGACCACCCGGACGAAACGCTTACCAAGTTCTTGTCTATTGTAGATAAGGCTCTATATAAAGCGAAAGAGACGGGCAGAAACCGCATCTACATCTATACTTCAGAGGGCGCCGTTGCCTCACCCTGGAGTGAAGAGTCTACTTCCTCTGAGGCAATCAGTAGCTTTACCCATTAAATTTATGTGGTAACTGATTGATTTTTCGCCAGATTATCTGTTGTATTTCCTGGAACTATTCACATATTTGGCACTCTAGTATACAGAGTGCTAGTATTAACCAATCCTAATTTACGGGGGAAACGTAATTATGAGTAACACATCAGACATGCACATGCCGGTTCCAGCAGGTAGCCTCGAGGCTTACATGCAGGCAATCTCAGGTATTGATGTCTTGAGCGCTGAAGAGGAAAAAGCTTTAGCGATCCGGCTGCGGGAGGATAACGACCTCGATGCTGCCCGCCAGCTGATTCTGTCCCACCTGCGATTTGTCGCGCATATTGCGCGTAGTTATTCAGGTTATGGATTGTCCCAGGCAGATCTAATCCAGGAAGGTAACATCGGTCTGATGAAAGCCGTCAAACGCTTTGATCCGAATGTCGGTGTCCGCCTGGTTTCATTCGCAGTTTACTGGATCCGTGCAGAAATCCACGAATTCATTCTGCGCAACTGGAAAATCGTAAAAGTTGCGACCACCAAGGCACAACGCAAATTGTTCTTTAACCTGCGGAGCTCGAAAAAACGCCTGGGCTGGTTCAGCAAAGAGGAGGTCGATCAGGTCGCCAAAGACCTCGGGGTTTCCAGCAAAGAAGTATTGGAAATGGAATCGCGCATGAGCGGACAGGATATTGGCTTTGATCTGCGTGATGACGATGACGAAGATGCGACTTACGCACCTGCAGCCTATCTACAGGACCACAATGTGGGACCTGCAGAAGAGCTGGAAAACAGTGAGTGGGAGTCGCACAACAAGACGCGCCTGATCAATGCCATCTCATCTCTCGACGATCGCAGTCAGGACATCGTCCAGAGTCGTTGGCTTGATGACGATAATAAAGCGACATTACAGGAGCTAGCGGATAAATACAGTGTCTCTGCTGAGCGTATTCGCCAGATTGAGAACAACGCAATGAAAAAGCTCCGCAACGCTCTAAGTTGATTTACTGCAGATTAGTCAATCCAGATACAAACGCCGTCATTCGACGGCGTTTTTTTTGCTTAGTCTTTTTTCTCAGGCGGTGATTGTTCCTGTTGCTCCGGCGGAGTGATATCCGGAAGCTCTTCCCCGTCATCCTCATCAACTTCCACCACATTATTCTGTATCTTCTGTTTCAAAGAGCCTAATTCATTTTCAATATGCTTCAAGCCCTCTTTCTTGGCGCCGCCACCAGAATACATTTGCGTATATTCCTTTAACATACTTTCCATGGACTGCATGGCTTCATCGAGGTCTTCTTTATACTTGTTGCGTTCCGCTTCCAGCTGCTTGATAGTGGCGCGCATCTGAGCAAGGTGTTTCGGGCTTTCACCATGCTCGACGACAGTGGTATTTTCTGCTGTCGCAATCAGCTTACGGTACGCGCTGGCAAGGTTCTCTACATCCTTTTGTATTTCACCCAAGGCACTCCTGTCATGTCCCATGAATAATTTTAAGACGTGATTATAGATATGTTTTTCACGGCCAAGCATGGATTTTGCAGTCTTGTCGGCTGTCTCATCATCCATCTGATGAACCTTCTTTAGTGCCTCGACCATGCTGTCTCTACGGCCGCCTTCTTTTTGTTTAAGGAGTTCGATGAACTGCTTACATAAGGAATTATCTTTCTGCTTACGCCGGACCAGGATGAAAATGGCGATCACGGCAATAATCGCCAGCACTACACCAACCTGCGAAAAGACCACCAGCAATCCTGTTATGAACTCATTCATTTGTCAGCGCTTCCTTCACTTCTTCTTCTTCCTGTTGTTGCCGCCTTTTCCAGCCTCGATAGGCAAACCAGCCACCGCCGATCACCAGCAGGTTGACACCAATCACCAGGGCAATGACTATCCACCAGCTAAAGCCTTCTGCTACGTCGTGTTCAGCCTGGACTCCACTGGATGTTTCTGGGTCAGGCTTGTCCTGTGCCTGGCTCTCCTCTTGTGTCACATCAGATTGTGGATTTTCGGGCGGATCCGTTTTTAAAGTAAGTGACTTTGCTTTATCCGTTATCGCAACCCGCTGTTCGAATTCCATTTGAATTGGATCGTCCGTGTAACGAGTGCCTGCCAGGGTAATGCTGAATTTTTTACCGGCAAATTGACTTGGAACCTCAACTAACCAGTTATGTTCATCTCCCTGCCTGGCAATCGCCGTATCACCATTGGGTAAAGTAATCTGCATAGAAACAGACTCAGGACGAATTAACCCGGCATGGGGTTTTATTGTTACTTCAAAGGGTTTGTCATTTGCTTCCTGGCTAATCTCAATGCTGGCAGGCGAAGCATAAACCTGCAGGCTGTGGCGTACCATGCGAGTAAAGGTCAGGCTCTTTGCTTGAATTGACAATTCATGTTCGCCAGCACGAGTAAAATCAGTCAACGTCAGACTATAAACACCATCACCTTTAATCACATCCGGTGAATTTCCATTATCCATCAGCACTGATTGCTTTATCTGGCTATCAGTGTTTGTCTTGCTTATCTCGAATTCTGTTTTACTCAGCAAGTTCTGATTGGTAACTGTTTTACCCTCTTCGATTAAACGTGCTCGAACATCAAACTGATCACCAGGCATAATTGTATGCGGTAACTTATCAACTTTCAGCCGCAGGTTGCTCACCACCATCACCCGGTTATCCGGGTCAACTTTGGCCTGTAAGTTCCATTCCCCTGGTGTGGGTTGCTTGACCGTAATCAGATCATAACCTTGTTCGTGATGCCAACTGACTGCAGCTGGATGTTTGTTCGCTGACCATGTCTGCCCATCGGGGGTTGATAGCTGTGTATCCGGTGAGTCTTTAGCAAGAAACACCAGTACCGTGATATCACTGACATGTTTATCAACTTTAAACTTGTTGTCCTCAATCGGTAATATGTCAGGTTTAACTGACTTTTCAAACATCTTCAGGAAAATACGCTGTAATTGCTCTGCGCTATCCACCTGAGCAAATGAGCCTTTGGTTGCACCTGACAGGTTATTCAGCAATTCAGCATCAGCATTCTCAGAAAGCGCAATCGAATGGATGGTGGCATCGGCTGCTTCAAGCTGTGGTAGTAGCTCAGCAAGGATACGCTGTCTTGATTGTTCGTTAAGTCTTGCATCCTTACCGATGTCAACCATGCCATCGGTTAACAGGATCAGGTGGCGATCAAACTTGGGATCCGGCTGTTGCCAGTCTCGAGTGGAACGGGCAATGGCCTCTTCGATATTGGTAAACAGACCGCGCGAGTGGATCTTCTCTGCTTCCAGCATCGCCTGTTGCTTCCATGTCTGATTAACCTGATCCAGCTTTACCTGCATATTGACGTATCGCCCAAAAGTCCAGATGCCGCTGCGGGTATTTTCAGGTAACAAACCGACCAGCATCTTCACTGCCGGGGCCCGCAGATTTGCGGGGTCATTTTTTTTCATACTGCCAGACACATCGATAAGTAGCCGAACGTCGCTGACTGTCTCAGCGCTGAGCAGCGTCGGTACGAGCAATATCAGGCACGCCAGCCACCCTCGCAGGCATGACATGGTCTGTAATACCTGCAAACTAGGCAAGATAGCGTGTTGCACGAAAAGCTCTTTTATCCGCAAAATCATACTTATATTAGCGGAAAAAGTCGGGAAAGCATTAGCTTAGACCCCGTATCTAGATTATAAATGAGGTTTTATCGCTAACTGTGTGAGGGGTGTTCAGTCGTGGGCTTAACAAGGATCCCAGAATCAGCCAAGCAGAATAGTAGCAAGTATGAACCAGGAGAACGCAATCAAACCAACAATGATTGCCATGGGGAAGTTCTGGAACGTGAATAGCTCTTTCATTACCTTTCCTGTCAGTCTATTTGCCAAATATTAGTGAATTCTAATTTACCTGCCCTTATCTTGCAAGGGGTCTTTAACTGCAGAGGTGTCATCCGAGCCATCGCCTTGCAGGGTCTCGGGGCCTGCTGGCTTACCCTGTTCCTCCTGGCTCTTCTGATAGCGCTGCTCATCATCGTCCATTAAAATCCGATGGGCGGGTCCTTCCAGGTCATCGAATTGACCACTACGCACGGCCCACATAAACGCCCACACGGCAATGCCTAGCAACACCAGGCCTAGCGGTATCAATAAATAGAGTATGTTCATCCCGAGACAACCTGCTGATCCAGTCCAGAATTAGGCGTATGTGTCATTTCGTTTTCACCTGCCTGTTTACTTTTATTTAAACGTAAAGCATTCAATACCACAATCAAGGAACTCATCGACATACCAATTGCGGCCATCCACGGTGCGACCCAGCCAGCCGCCGCCAGCGGGAGTGCAATCAGGTTGTAGAGCAAGGCCCAACCCAGATTTTGTTTGATAATGGCTTGCATCGCCCTGGACATGCGTATGCTGGCCACCAGGTGGGTGAGGTCATTGGATAACAACACCATATCCGCGCTTGCCTGGGCGATTTGGGTACCCTGGCCCATGGCGATGGAAACCTGCGCCCTCGACAGGACAGGCGCATCATTGATGCCATCGCCCACCATGGCCACAACTGCACCCGCTGACTGCAGTGCCTCCAGCTTCGCCACTTTCTGCTCCGGGGTTAAGAAGCCAGTCGCTTCAGCAATATTCAATTCACCCGCAATCCTGTCCACATTCGACTGACGATCACCACTCAGGATCAGTGTCTTGATCCCTGCCTGGTTAAGCTCGGCGATGGTCTGTATAGACGCAGGCCTGAGTGCATCTTCAAATCTATAGGCAGCCAGCAGCCTGTCCCGGGAAGCGAGCAGGACTGCAACACCATCATCAGCAAGTGACTGGATCGTGATACCTGTCTGTTCAGCAATAAAATCTGGATTACCTATAAAATAGGTTTCGTTATTGATGTTGCCCTGCAGACCACGCCCCGGTGTATTTTCATTCTGGCTGACAACATGGAAATCATTTTTGCCATAGGCCTGCAGGATACTTCTTGCAATAGGATGCTCAGAGTAACGTTCCAGTGAACAGGCGAGCTTCATACAGTCGTCCTTACTAAGCTCGGCCTTTACTTCAACTGAGGTTAACTGTAATTTCCCTTCTGTCAAAGTACCGGTTTTATCAAACACGACATGCGTAATTTTACTGAGCGTCTCCAGTGCGTGCCCACGTGTGGTCAACATTCCCAAACGGGTGAGCTGTCCGGTCGCCACCGTCAGTGCGGTAGGTGTTGCCAGTGAAAGCGCACAGGGACAGGTTACCACCAGTACAGAAATGACAATCCAGAAGGTATCGTCCGATCCCCTGCTCCACCAGAACAGGCCAACTGACAAGGCGATGAGCAGTATCGCGAAAACAAAATAACTTGCAACTCGGTCGGCTAGTTGCCCCAGGCGAGGTTTTTCACTTTGCGCCCGTTCCAGTAAGCGTTGTATCGATGCGAGCACTGTATCCTGACCAATCGCTTTAACTTCGAGTTTTAAACTGCTTTCAATATTGACACTGCCGCCAATAACCTGGTCGCCCTGTTGATACCTGACCGGCAGGCTCTCCCCGGTGAGCAATGATTCATCGACACTGGAACTACCTTCAACGACGATCCCGTCTGCCGGGATACTCTCGCCGGGCTTGACCAGAATGATATCCCCTTCCATCAGATCACTCACCGCCACCACGTTTTGCTGGTCAGCCTCGATACGTGTTGCCATCGCAGGGATCAGTTTGACCAGCTCTTCTGCTGCACGCCCGGCACGTTGTCTGGCCGTCATCTCCAGGTAACGCCCGGTTAATAAAAAGAACGTAAACATCGTCACTGAATCAAAATACACTTCACCTGTATTCGTGACAGTCCCCCACAAACTGGCTAGATACGCTCCACCAATCGCCAGTGCCACTGGTACATCCATACCCAGTGTTCGCATTTTCAGATCCCGCCAGGCGGCGATGAAAAACGGTTGTGCTGAATATAAAAGTACCGGTGTTGCAATTAACAGACTCACCCAGCGTAAAAAGCGTTCCAGGTTAATCTCCATGCCCTGATAGTCACCTGCATACAGGGCGACGGCTAACATCATCACCTGCATCGCACCAAAACCAGCCACCGCCATCCTTCGGATGGCCTGCGAACGCTCCTTCTTAAATATCTGTTCCTGACGATTTGGATCTAATGGATGAGCACGATAACCAATCTCGCTTATGGCCTTGAGGATATCGCTCAGCTTGATCTGATTATCATCCCATTCGACCTGGGCGCGGTGGGTAGAATAATTGACCTGGAATTTGTGCACGCCAGGCAGTTGCATGACATGTCGTTCACTTAACCAGACACAGGCTGCACAAACAATGCCTTCCAGGATCAGGGCAGCCTGCCTGGTTGTCCCCTCGATATCACGCACGAAGTTTTTTTGTATTGCCGGATTATCGTAGAGCTCGAGGTTCCGAAGTTGTTCCGGGACAAGCTCCCTGGCCAGCTTGCTATTGTCAGTACGGTACTGGTAGAAATCAGTCAGTCCATTATCGACGATCGCCTGGGCCACCGCCTGGCAACCGGGACAGCACATGGGTCGCTTTCTACCATTAATTTCCACCGAGTAATCAATACCCTTGGGTACAGGTAAATCACAGTGAAAACAGTGTTGCTTGTCCTCGCTCAGCCTTGTTTCCCCGTTCATTTGGGTCCTTGCTTGACCGTCGTTCGAGTACGCATTTCATACTGGTGTTGGCCATGTTGTATGTTCAGGTCCATGTTCCAGTCGCCTGGATTATTGAGAGTTATCTCCGCCTGGTATAGGCCGTTAGTATCACTACCCAATTGATGGATTTGATCCAGTTTCATATCCGCGGGGTACATGAATTTGGCAGTAACCTGTGCATCTTTAATCAATTCGCCTTGTGCATCTTTAACCTGCACGTAAAGTATATTTTCTTTGCCAGTCACCGCTTCTTCCTTCCAGCCCAGCTTTACAGACCAGCCCAGCTGTTCCTGCTGCTTACGCTGTTGCTGATAAATATTAAACTGATCACTTTTTTCACGAAAGTCATGACTCACCGTACCAGGAAATACTGAACGGACCCGACCAGAGCTTCTTGGCTCAGGCAAAATGCGCTGCACCCACTCATTACTCATGCCACTCTGGGCAAGCAAGATCAGGACTGAATCGGTAATCAGGATGACCCCGAAGAAGACAAACAGTGTCACCGGCGCCCAGTGTAAGCGGGATTTTTTTCGTTTCTGACTGAAGATAATCGTCATGCCATAGACGGTTAGCAAATACAGGGCGATATGAATCGCAAACACATCGGCACCTGGCCAACTGATAGCCGCCAACATTCCATACACCATAATCACGACCAGGGCCATGCCGCCGCCTAAACTGTAGGTCGCATCACTGAATTTCTTCGCCAGTAGAGAATACAGGGCAATGATAATCAGAATACCAGCGGGAAGACTAATCAATAAATTCATTATAAAAACTCAATCTGATAACTTTAATTAGGTAAAAAAATCTGTGCCCTGACCTGGATCTTTTCCTGGCTATTCCTGTTTATCAGGACAAACTGAAACTCTTCCTGGACATCACCAATCAATTGAGGATCAACAGAAACCCGTGCATTCAAAGTCAGGCTGTTGCCACCTTCAACACTAAACCGGCTGGAGGGTTTTACCTCAATTCTAGCATGCTCGATACCACTGGTTATAAGCACATATTCCTGCAGCTGGGCCTGTTTATTAAAAACCTTAATGCTATAACGGTTCTGAATAAAACCATCAGATAAAGTAATATACAGCGGCTGACGGACCTGGCGCACATGTAGTTCTGTATCCTGTCGATTCAGGATCGCACTAATCAACACAGTAATTGCGATTAACAGGGCCAGCGCATACCCTACCGTCTTGAATTTGAAAAACCTGTGTTTTTTGTTCTCCAGCTGGTTTTGTGAAGTATACTTAATTAAGCCCCGTGGATAATTTATCGTATCCATCATGGTATCGCATGCATCGATACATAACGCGCATGATATACACTGGTACTGCAAACCATTGCGGATATCGATGCCCACCGGGCAGACCTGCACACAATAGCCGCAATCAATACAATCGCCTATTCCCTGCTGCTCTCTATAATCATGTGAGAGGTTCTCTTTGGATGGTTTACAACGTCCACAGTTACTTTCACCACGTTTCTCATCATATGCCACGAGCAGAGTGTCTTTATCAAACATTGCGCTTTGAAAACGCGCATAAGGACACATGTAGGTACACACCTGCTCTCTGGCCAATCCGGCCATCACCACAGTGGTTATAGTTAGAAACAACGTGGTTGCATAGGCAGGAAACGGTGCCTGGCCGGTAAAGAACTCCATGACTAACTGCTCTGCTTCCCCCCAATACAAAGTAAAGGAAAGCCCCGTCCAGAAAGAAACTACCAGCCATAACAACCAGGTTATCGCGAGTAAACGCAGCTTACGTCCATTCCAGCCTGACTTTGCCAGTTTAATTCTGGCATTCCTTTCTCCCTGAACCAGGCGTTCGATAAAAATAAACACATCCGTCCACAGTGTTTGGAAACAAAAATACCCACAGAACACTCGTCCCAGAATACCCGTTACAAAAAATAGCAGGAAGGCACCGATAATGAGGAAGCCGGCAAGCCAGAATATATCCTGGGCATAGACGACGAGATCAAAGATATAAAAACGCCTGTTAACGATATCAAATAGAACCGTTTGACTGGGGCCCGTTTCACGAGTCCAGGGTAACCAGGGCAAAATAAAATAAACGCCATAGGCCAGTAACAATATAATGGTTTTTATATTGCGGAATTTGCCCTTGACCGAGCGGGGGTAGACAGGAATACGTTCATCCACATAGGCAGTCTGTTCTGACATTTAACATATTCCAGAATGATATTCGCCACTTTCGACCCGACT
>JASFLV010000086.1:0-9780 GCA_050117915.1 Thioalkalispiraceae bacterium
CGAGGGCAGACTCTGCCCTTTGATTATTTGCGGTTTACTCAGAAAATAGCCCTGAAAATAATCAAAGCCGAGGTCACGACAATGAATGAATTCATCCGC
Organism: Thioalkalispiraceae bacterium; assembly: GCA_050117915.1. Classification (GTDB taxonomy): domain Bacteria; phylum Pseudomonadota; class Gammaproteobacteria; order UBA6429; family Thiohalophilaceae; genus SZUA-24. The sequence goes on from JASFLV010000086.1 coordinate 100, forward strand.
AGTTTCGACCTTCTCAGCAAGCAGACGGAGATCGTATTTTTTTAGTTGCTGGACATGCCTTTCCAGCTCCGTTTTATCCAGGGCCATTAAGTCGATCTTGACGATTTTGGCCAGCTGCAGTAACGGTGCATGTTCCGGGTTATAAAGATAATCATCCAGGGCAATCAGATAGCCGGCATCCACCAGGCGCTGCACTGCCTCGATCAATTTGGCGGTAACCGGCACATCTTCGAGAATCTCCAGAATGACCTGTGATGGTGCAAAGGGTAGCTTTCCATCCTCTAACAGGAAATCTTCAGTTAGATTGATCGCGGCCAGTTTGTTACGCACCAGTCGCTCCAGACCGATTTCAACAAAGGTGTTGATGATAGTCGTCGTCGTGGCCTGGCTGGCATTGACCATACCACCAGAATTATTCGCCTGATCGGTCGCCCGATAGAGTAATTCATAACCGTAAACATTAAGTTTATTGTCAAAAATTGGCTGGCGACCGACAAAAACATTATTCACCCCTGGTCCCCCTTTCTTAATGGCCGAGCATTATTCCAAATCATTAATAACCATTTATATAGCGGCCAGGGCTAAGGAATATTTATTTAAAAACCGCACTGGGGCAATTGAATCGAGCTGCAGGCAAAACACAATTAGTCAGAAGCAACCAGTCATTAACAGCAAAATAGATCTAGTGAGTTATTGCGTCTGAAAATCACGTATCAGATTGATAAAGGCCTCAGCGACCGGGTGATCCAGTGCCGCCCGATTACGCGCAATCCACAGGGTTCTTAAAATCCGGAAGCCGGTGACCTTAATATGATACAGCTCACCCTCAGTGACCCGTTCATTGACAGCAAACCGGGGTAAAAAACTCAGGTGCTTTCCGCGTGAAAGAATATCGATAATGGCTTCACTGGAGCCCAACTCCAGATCCGGGTTCAGGCTGTCGATCCCAATCCGCTTAAGGGCATCATCCAGTGACTCACGGATCGAAGATCGCCTTTCCCTCAACACATATTTTTGACTGGTAAGCTCTTCCACGGCCAGCCATTCTGTTCCAAACAAAGGGTGGTTGGGCGCGCAGACCAACCAGAGTTCGTCCTCCATCCACTTTTGCACCAATACATCCGGATGATCGGGCGCGATCTCCAGGAGTGCCATGTCGGCCTGCTCGGTGGCCAATTGTTTTTGCACATGCCGACTGTAAGACATGCGAAAGTCGATGGTGTAATCCGGGTATTGTTCCTTAAAGCTCAGCAGCAGGTCTGGCAGCAGGTGCTCACCAATCCCAAAAGTCACTTCCATGCGCAGGCTGGTCTTGCCACTGGCCATGTTATTAATCTCTTCTCGTAAGGCCAGCTGTCGATCCAGGGTCAGGGTTGCCAGCATGTAGACCTTCTCGCCCGCCTCGGTGAGACGCAGCCTGCCCCCCACCCGCTCCATCATCGAGATCCCATAGCACTGATCCAGAGCACGCAGCCGCTTGGAGACAGCCGACTGGCTGATATTTAGCCTGGCGGCGGCTTCGTTGACACCACCATCCTCGACAACAGCACGTAAGGTGGCCCAGCCGGCCAGATCAGGGAGATTAGAATATTCCATTGAGTAATATTATATTAAAATATTTCATTAGAAGCAACTAATATAATGTTTAATAATACGTCACATTAAATAATATATCCACTTATAACAAAGAGTTATATGGACATATAAATATTCAGATTATTCCAGTGAGGAATATACCTGCTGGTGAAATGAAAAATACTCATGTAATTTAAAGGAGTTCAAACATGCGTAAGACGGCAGAACGCTATATAGAAGACGCCGCCCGCCAAGGCGAACCACTACCTACAGTAAAAGGCATCAAAGCAAAACTCAAATCCATAAATAAGTACCGCTGTGCGGCAGGCTTTGGGATTATCAGTATCGCCCTCTACAGCCTGTTATATGTTTTCAATACTGATTTGACCCACATCGCCCAGGACACCCATCAGGGTCACAAGACCTGGTTCTTCGTCCCCATCGTGATCGCCCTGACATTTTCATTAATCCACGGCAGCTTCACTTCCCACTTTTGGGATGCGCTGGGTGTAAAAGCGAAAAAGTAATCTTTTGCGAGGTAAGTTGAAGTGGATGCAATAAACTTTATCGATCTCAACCTGGCCAATGTGGTGATCCTGTTCGTGGTTGGATTCATCGGCGGCATGGTGAGCGGCTTCATCGGTTCCGGTGGGGCATTTGTGTTAACCCCGGCGATGATGAGCCTGGGTGCCTCGGGTATCGTGGCGGTGGCGAGCAATATGGCCCACAAGTTTCCGAAGGCACTGGTGGGTTCGATCAAGCGTCACAAGTATGGCCAGGTAGATATCAAACTGGGCATTATTATGGGCATCTTTGCCGAGGCCGGCGTGTTTTACGGTAAGGAAGTGATGACCGGTATCCGTGAACAATTTGGTAACACCGGTACCGACCTGTATGTCTCTTTCGTCTTCATTGTTGTCCTGGCCCTGGTCGGTGGCTTCGTGCTGCGCGATGGGATTCGTATGAAGCGCGAAGGTAAGAATGATGATGAGCATGAGACTCCGAGATTAGCCAGGTGGGTTCAATCCATCCGCATCCCCGGTACCATGATGCGTTTCTCCGCGATTGATAACAAGGAAGTTTCCGTGCTGTTCATCGCTCCGATCGGCTTTGCCACGGGGATGCTGGCCGCCTCTATCGCCGTCGGTGGCTTCATTGGTGTCCCGGCAATGATGTATATCATCGGTGTCCCGGCAATTCGCGCCACGGCCACGGAACTGGTTGTCGCCTTTGTCATGGGTATGGGCGGCAGTATGTTTTATGCCTGGGAAGGCTTCGTGGACATTCGGCTTGCGATGATCATCCTGGCCGGTTCACTATTCGGCGTACAAATTGGTGCCATCGGCACGACTTATGTCAAGGAATATACCGTCAAGTTCGTGATGGGGATGATCATGTTGATTGTCCTGGCCAGCCGCCTGATCAAACTGCCGGTCTATCTCTCCGAACTGGAATTGATTTCCGCGCTGGATCCAACCCTGATCAGTGTTCTGGATAAAACCAGTTTTGCCACCTTAGCCCTGGCCTTGATCGCCGGCATGATTGCTATCCTGGCGGCATTGATTAAAGGCATGATTGAACACCGTAAAGATACGGAAGCGGAACGAGCCTTGCGGAGTTATGAAAAAGACCTGGCTGTTTCAACTGCCGACTCTTAATATTTTTAACAATGCAGTCAGGAAAAAGGCCAGCATGATGCTGGCCTTTTTTACTTATACTGACTTAATTAATGATCACGTTAGCCTAGGTATCGTAACCAAGGTTGGGTGACAACCAGCGTTCCGCCTCTTCGACAGTCATGCCTTTACGCCTGGCGTAATCCTCAACCTGGTCACGGTTGATCTTACCGACACCGAAATAAGTGGCCTCAGGGTGGCTAAAGTACCAGCCACTGACTGAAGCCGCCGGCCACATGGCATTCGACTCTGTCAGGCTGGCGCCACTATTGTTTTCCGCATCGAGTAGCTCCCAGAGAATCGGCTTCTCGGTATGGTCTGGACAAGCAGGATAACCCGGCGCCGGGCGTATTCCCTGATATTTCTCTTTCACCAGCTCTTCATTATTAAAGTTCTTGTCCTCATGTCCACGATGAGGTGACCAGTCACCCTGCTCGTAACCCCAGTTGAGGTGACGAATCCGATCGTGCAGGTGTTCGGCAAAGGCCTCGGCAAAGCGATCTGCCAACGCCTTGATCATGATCGAGTGATCCACATCGTGCTTCTCATCGAATTCCCTGGCCTTTTCATCTGCACCGTGTATCGTAACGACAAAGCCACCTAAATAATCCTGCTTGCCCGAATCCTTCGGTGCCACAAAATCACTCAAACAACGATTCGGTTTGCCTGGTGGACGCTCAGTTTGCTGACGCAGGTGATGCAAGGTCACTTTCTTGCCATCCACTTTCACTTCAATGTCATCGGTATTCACCTGGTTGGCCGGGAACAGGCCCACCACGGCTCTGGCCTTGAACCAGTGACCAGTAATAATTTCCTCTAGCATCTTCTGCGCATCAGCGAATAACTGTTTCGCCACCTCGCCTTTTTCAGGGTCATCGAAGACCTTCGGGTAACTGCCCTTGATCTCCCAGGCATGGAAAAACGGTGTCCAGTCGATATAGGGCACTAAAAATTCCAGCGGCATGTCGTCAAACACCTGCAGCCCCAGTTGTTTTGGTACAGGCGGAGTATAGTTCTCCCAATCGAGTGCGAGTTTGTTGGCACGTGCATTCTCTAATGACACCCACTTGGTCTGGGCTCGACGACCGGCATGGGCCTCACGGACCTTTTCATAATCGGCACGTAAATCTGCAACAAACTTGTCGCGCGAACTATCGCCGATCAGATTCTGTGCCACACCCACGGCACGCGAGGCATCCTTGACCCAGACCGTGGGACCACGGTAATTCTGTTCAATCTTGACTGCCGTATGCGCCTTGGAGGTGGTCGCACCACCAATCAATAGCGGGATATCGAAGCCAAGCCGTTCCATCTCCTTGGCCATGTGAACCATTTCATCCAGTGATGGAGTAATCAGACCCGACAGGCCGATGATATCCACGCCTTCTTCTTTCGCCGTGTCGATGATCTTGTTGGCCGGCACCATCACACCAATATCGATGACTTCGAAATTGTTACACTGCAGCACCACGCCCACAATGTTTTTACCAATGTCATGTACATCGCCTTTTACAGTTGCCATCAGGATCTTGCCGTTCGCCCTGGCTCCTTCGGCTTTTTCCGCCTCAATGTACGGAATCAGGTAGGCCACGGCCTTTTTCATCACCCGTGCTGACTTGACCACCTGGGGCAAGAACATCTTGCCGTCGCCGAACAGGTCACCAACGACATTCATACCGTCCATTAATGGCCCTTCGATGACCTGAATCGGACGATCATAATGCTGACGCGCCTCTTCGGTATCATCATTTACATAAGTGTCGATACCTTTGACCAGCGCATGTTCAAGACGCTTGACCACATCCCAGCTACGCCACTCCAGGTCTTCTTTTTTCTCGGCACTTTTTCCATCACCCTTGTACTTAGCAGCAATATCCAGTAGCCGCTCGGTGGCATCATCACGACGGTTAAGCACCACATCTTCTACCGCTTCACGCAGTTCTTCCGCTAGATCGTCATATACGGCCAGCTGGCCGGCGTTGACGATACCCATGTCCATACCCTGTTTAATCGCATGATACAAAAACACCGCATGGATCGCTTCGCGCACCGGGTTATTGCCGCGGAACGAAAAGGAAACGTTACTCACCCCGCCACTGACCAGCGCATAGGGCAGATTCTGTTTGATCCAGCCGGTGGCCTCGATGAAATCGACACCGTAATTATTATGCTCTTCGATACCGGTGGCGACCGCAAAGATATTCGGATCAAAGATGATATCTTCCGGTGGAAAGCCAACCTGTTCAGTCAACAGCTTATAGGCGCGCTCACAGATCTCGATCTTGCGCTGTTTGGTATCGGCCTGACCCACTTCATCAAAAGCCATGACGATCACCGCCGCACCATAGCGACGACAAAGCCGAGCCTGCTCCAGGAATTTTTCCTCGCCTTCTTTCATCGAAATCGAGTTGACGATACCTTTACCCTGAATTCGTTTCAGGCCTTCTTCGATGATCTCCCATTTACTGGAGTCAATCATCACCGGAACCCGTGAGATATCTGGTTCACTGGCAGTCAGATTGAGAAATGTCCCCATCGCCTCGACACCGTCTAACATGCCTTCGTCCATGTTGACGTCGATGATCTGGGCACCGTTTTCCACCTGATCACGTGCTACTGAGAGCGCCTCGTCGTAATTATCTTCCAGGATAAGACGTTTGAACTTGGCTGAGCCCGTCACGTTGGTACGCTCGCCCACATTCACAAACAATGAGTCTTTATCAATATTGCAGGGCTCTAACCCGCTTAACCGTGTCGTATGATCGTCTTCTTTTGGTTTGCGCGGAGGATACTGACTGACTGCCTCGGCGATCGCCTTGATATGCGGCGGCGTCGTGCCACAGCAGCCGCCAATAATATTCAAAAATCCTTCCTTGGCCCACTGCTCAATTTCCGCCGCCATTTGTTCCGGGCTCTCGTCATATTCACCGAACTCATTGGGCAGACCGGCATTGGGGTGGCTGTTAATGTGACAGTTGGCAATCCCGGCGATCTCCTCGACGTGCTGGCGTAAATCCTTGGCACCCAAGGCACAGTTAAACCCGAAGCTAATTGGTTGAATGTGACGTAGTGAGTTATAAAATGCCTCGGCCGTCTGCCCCGACAAGGTCCGACCGCTGGCATCGGTGATCGTCCCGGAGATCATCACCGGCCATTTTTTACCTTGCTCTTCAAAAAATGCCTCGATAGCAAACAGCGCTGCCTTGGCATTCAGTGTATCGAAAATAGTTTCAACCAGAATGATATCCGCACCACCTTCAATCAATCCGTTTAAGGCTTCGGTGTAGGCATCTTTTAATTGATCAAAGGTAACATTGCGATAACCTGGATTGTTTACATCCGGGGAAATACTGGCCGTACGATTGGTAGGTCCCAGTACACCGGCAACAAACCTGGGTTTGTCTTCAGTTGCCACTTCATCACAGGCTTCCCGTGCGAGTTTGGCTGCAGCAACATTCATCTCATAAACCAGCTCTTCCATTCCATAGTCAGCCATCGAGATTGAAGTTGCATTAAAGGTGTTTGTCTCAACAATATCTGCACCGGCATCCAGATATGCCTTATGGATATCTTTAATAATTTTTGGTTGAGTCAGACATAACAAATCATTATTGCCCTTAAGATCAGAGGGCCAATCCGCAAATCGCTCACCACGATAATCTTCTTCACTGAGATCATAGGTCTGAATCATGCTACCCATTGCGCCATCAAGAATCAGGATACGTTTTTTGAGTTCTTGTTCGATTGTCGACATGCCGGATTGAATTCCTCTTGGTTGCATCAGGGGGGGCGTATATTAACAGAATCTGAAATAAATATCAGATCGGGCCATAAGTAGGCATTTTGTGCTTAAAAACCGCAATTTTTACCGATAAGACCAGTAAGTTACACCCTGATCATCAAGAAATGATTCCGCATGCTTTCCCTGTAACATTGCGATCGTCGCTAAAATACCTGCTTCTGTGCAGGTATTTGCAACGACTGTGATAGAGTGAGGAGCACACTCCACCGGCCAGCCGGTTCTGGGATCCAGAATATGACTGTAACGAATCCCGTCTTTTAGTAAAAAACGACGAGTATCACCACTGGTAGCGATACCACCACGGATCAATTCAAACTCTTCAATACTGTGGTTTCGTTTTTTGTCTTTCTGTCTTTGAATATTTGCAGGATCTTCGACTCCAACAATCCAGCCTTGCTGGTTATGGCGCTCACCGGTCGCACACAGGTCGCCACCATAATTCACCAGTACACTCTTATCACTATGTTGGCTGAGTAACATGGCAGTACGATCGACGGCATATTCTTTTCCTATTCCACCGAGATCGATCTGCATACCTTCTGGTAAGGTGATATACGGATTTTGCCAGGTTACTTTATCCCAGCCGATTTTTCTTAGCAGCCTGGTGACTTGCTTTTTTCCCGGGATCCGATCGCTGCAGTCAAACGTCCATACTTCCCGCAAAATTCCAGAGGTCACATCAAATAATCCACTACTGATCTCATAACATTGATCAGCATAATCAAGTAAAGCAGCTGTCTCCTCATCGACTTTGATCGGTCTGCCAAGAGAATTATTGATTTGAAAAATTATATTATCCTCAAGGTAACGGCTGAACTTGTTCTGAATCCGCAAGGCTTCCTGCTGGGCGAGATAGGCCAACCTGTTTGCCTCCTGCTTATCATCGAGATCCATTAATAGCTGGCAAGGACTGGCCATCGCATAAAATTCAGCGGACCAGTAATCATCATGGCGAGAAAGTAAAGGAGATTGCTCCATAGTGATATGAAAGTAGCATAACCCAAGGTATGCTACCAAGGGACAGGTCCTGGCTTAGCCAGGACCTGAGCTGAAAAGACATGATTAGAACTGAAGCGTATAGTTCAACTGCAAGATAGTTGCTTCAACATCTGGCAGTAAATCCTGGTTAGCCTGGTTACCGATCACTTGTGAGGGATCCGCTGACTGAACCATTTGCTCTAACCTGATCCCGAACTCACTACTGTCCGAAATCTCATACCCATACTTCAAACCGATTGTCGTAGTCGTCAAATCAGCAAGACGATAATCCGCACTTGCGTAGTCATAGGTTTGACCATCGATCAGACTGGTATGATAAAAGTCTGCAGCCGATTGCGTGTAATAACGAATGTGTGGCTCGAGAAAATGCCTGCCACCCATTTCATAGCGATAATGCATATCCAGTGTATGTGAATCGATACCCCAGTCATCGGTAAAATAGCGATATGAAACACGCAATACGTCTTCGCTAAACTGATGATTCCATTGTGTGTAAAGACTATGACGTGTGCGATCCTCCGGACGCTTCTCATAGACATATCGCTGGGCCTGGTCTGCCACCAGATCACCGGTTGCGCCATCAACAACACTAAGGATCTTATACGGGTCTGAAAGGTAACCACTCTCATTACCATATACGTAGTTAATCTGTAACAGGTCTTTTCTTCCCAGTACCTGAGTCCACCCCAATATCACATCATAAACAGTCTTGTCTTCACTGGTACTCTGAACTGCCTTAACCGCAGGGTATACCGGCATATTAGTCAAACCAACTGGTGCACCCCCTACCGGTTCGACGGTATCAGAGTTATAGGCAAAACCAGTAGTAAATGTAGAATTTTTCTGGTTTAGATCCCACTTCAAAGCACCGGACAAACCCAATGATAAGTAGTCATATTCAGTGGAAGCATTAAAACCGATATTTCCACTCAAATCTTTCGCGAGCGGTTGCTCCCAGCCAAGATTGATCGCAACACGGGTATCATGGAAACTCGAATCAAGTGGTGTGGTGTCCGCACTGCTAGTATAGGTTGAGTTGCCCGATGGCGTGGTAAATGTCTGGGCAGAACCTGTTGGAATGGCACCATTAGCAGATGAACCAGTTAGTGAGTCTATTACAGTACGGAATGTCAGAAACCGGTCATTACCGTAGTCTTTACGCAAGCGAATAACCGGTTCCCACAAGCTGACCCGATCCTTCTCCGCATAATATAAAATCGATGTATCAACTTCCCAGTCACTACTGGTTTCCAGTGCCTGACTCACAGGGGCCACTGATGTCAAAAGAGATGCGGTCGCAACAGATAGTCGATCACGCACTTTTTTACCGTTTAATTGCATCCGCAGCCTCCACCACCTAAGCCAGCACCACCGCGAGAAGCTTCCTTACTAAAATAAATATGTTCATCCAGAAAAGAATCGTTGGGATAAGGATCCAGTTGCATTTTTCGCTGGGCAAGCACATCACGTTCCCAGGGTTTTACGGGTTGCAGCGAGCACCCGCTTACTAACATCACAATCAATATTGTGAAAAGGATGCTGAAATTAACTCTCACTCGCGAATACTCCTAACTTGACTTGTTTTATTGTGACAGGACGTCGACAATTTTCTGTTCCATCGAAGCTGTA
>JASFLV010000087.1:0-9714 GCA_050117915.1 Thioalkalispiraceae bacterium
ATAGTCCAGCTGTCGAGCATCAAATACACGGCGCGGACTTGAGCATATACAGGAAATCTTCTTAGTAATATGGCAAGCTTTTGTAGTAATGCCTTGTGCACTTTCTCTGCAGCAAAAGCTCCTTTGTCTTCCGGATCAAGCCCGAGTTCCGTGGCAATCCGATTCCATGCATCGCTGTTAAGCACCAATAAAGCAGAGATAAACGGCTTACCTTCACCGATCACCATAGCGTTTTCAAAAAGTGGATCCAGGACAATTGCTGCTTCAATATCTGCCGGCGCAACTTTTTCCCCAGTTGAAGTCACAATGATTTCCTTGCTTCTCCCTTTTATATAAATATGATCATCAATAATTTCAGCCAGATCTCCTGTATGTAGCCAGTTACCCTGGTCAATCACTTCTTGCGTGGCTTGCTCATGTTGCCAATAACCAAGCATGACTCCAGGAGAATGAACCAGTAATTCGCCATCATTTGCCAGCTTTACTTCAACACCGGGTAATGGTTTACCAACCGATCCTGGAACATTGTCTTCCGGATTGTTACCACTCACTACCGGACCCGCCTCGGTCAGGCCGTAACCCTCAAGCAGGGGCAACCCCAGGCCAATAAAAAAGCGACTGACTTTTGCAGATAATGGCGCAGCACCTGTGACTGCTACACGCATACGTCCACCCAGTTTATCCAGGACTTTCTTTGAAACCAGACTTTTCAACAATGCCAGGAATATTTTCTGCAACAGGTTTAACTGTGGACCACGTCTTTGTCTCGCCAGAAACTGTTTCCAACCTAGCGAAACCGTCCAGTCAAATAATTTATGCTTTACCCAGCTTTCAGCAACCTTCTCCTGAATCGCCACATAGATCTTTTCATACAGACGCGGTGCCGAGATAAATACTGTCGGGCGTACTAACACTAAATCTTCACGTAACTGACTAATGGAACGAGCATAGGTGACACAACTCCCTGCCATCATTGGTAATACATATTCAACAGTGCGTTCAAAACCATGAGCCAGGGGAAGAAAGGAAAGAAAAATATCCTCCGGATAGGCCGGTATCCGTTTTTGAACAGCTTCGGCGTTAGACAGGAGATTATGATGTGACAGCATGACACCTTTTGGTTTGCCTGTTGTCCCAGAAGTGTAGATTATTGTTGCCACCGCCTCTTCATCAGGTTCATAACTTTTAGAAGATTGTGCTGTTTTTGGTAACAGGTTACTCACAAACTTCAATTGCTGGTGGTGAAGCGCCGATGAATGCTGGTTCTTTTGGAGACACCAAATTGACTGTAATCCTGTAACTGATTCACATTGATCAGCTAGGCGATTCCAGGTGTCGAGGGTATCCACCATCAACAAGCGCACACCCGCGTCTGCCAGGATAAAGGCAATATTATCTTCTGTGTCAGTTGTATACAACGCAACGGTTACCAGGCCCAATGACTGTGCGGCCTGTTCAAAACAGCCCCATTCAATACAGTTACCCACCACTGTGGCAACCCGATCACCTGGTTGCAGATTTTCCTGCTGTAGAGCCTGTCGCCAACGGCAAACCTGCTGGTAAATATCATTCCATGTATATGATTCCCATGTATCTGTCTCGGCAAGATACTGTTGATAGGCGGTCTGCTCTGGGCTTCGCTCAACTCTGGCCTTAAATAAACCAGGTAAGGTTACGGCTTTAGCTGCACTGATAAACTCTGCATTTTGTCGATCGATCATCGCCATTCCGCCAACCATCGTCTTAAAAAAACATTAGCTTATAGTAAAGGATATCCAGCAGGATAGGAAAGAGATGGGAGGCCAATTGATCATTATCAATCAATATTTATGTGTTTTTGTTAGTTAATACAGCCATAGTTGCGAAAAAAAAGGTGGGTTTCCCCACCTTTTTGTAACCTGGCTTGCTATCCGGGATATCATGAGGCCTTGGCATATTGTTCAAACGCAGCCTTTGCTGCATCCACTGCCACAGCGGAGTGTATTTTTGCCCCCATCTCGGTTAGTACTTCATCCAGTGAATCCAGACAGTACTCTATATTCTTCATATTACAGGCACTACCCATCAAACCGATGCGCCATACTTTACCCGCAAGGGCTCCCAGACCTGCACCGATCTCAAGGTTGTAATCCTGTAACAACTTACCACGTACTGTTGCATCATCGGCACCTTCCGGAATCGTCACCGCATTCAGTTGTGGTAACCGATCCTGCTCGGCAACGACAAAGTTAATCCCCATGGCTTCCAGTCCTGCACGTAATGCCTGATGATGTGTTGCATGACGTTGCCAGGCATTTTCCAGACCTTCTTCCTGCAACATGACCAATGCTTCATGCAAGCCATACAAATTATTGATCGGCGCAGTGTGGTGATAGGCACGCTTGGCACCGCCCCCCCAGTAACCCATCACTAGACTAAGATCCAGAAACCAGCTTTGTACTTTTGTCTTGCGGTTCTTAACCACATCAACCGCATGTTCACTGAAACTAACTGGCGACAATCCTGGAGGCGAAGATAAACACTTTTGGGTACCGGAATAAATTGCGTCAATCCCCCATTCATCAACCAGAACAGGCGTCCCGGCTAAAGAAGTCACAGCATCGACTATAGTCAGACAATCATGTTTATGGGCAAGCTCAACCAAGGTCTTTGCATCAGATTGTGCCCCGGTGGACGTCTCAGCATGTACGAATGCCACAATTTTTGCATCTGGATTCGCTTTTAATGCGTCCTCAAGTTTATTTGGATCGACGACCTTGCCCCACTCATCTTCCACCATCACCGGTGTTGCGCCACAACGTTCAACGTTTTCTTTCATACGACCACCGAACACGCCATTTTGACAAACGATAACCTTGTCACCGGGCTCAACCAGATTAACAAAACAGGTCTCCATCCCGGCTGACCCTGGCGCAGAGACGGGCATGGTCAATTCATTCTTGGTTTGAAAAGCGTATTGCAGTAACTCTTTCATTTCATCCATCATCCCAACAAAGGCAGGATCGAGGTGACCGATAGTAGGACGTGATAACGCTTGCAAGACACGTTCACTCACGTCCGAAGGACCGGGACCCATGAGTGTACGCTTAGGCGGAATGAAAGATTTTGCAGTCATTATGTAAATACCTTTAGAGATTGAAAATGTGAATTCTTAATGTTTTAATAACCAAACAAAACAGTATACTTTAAGCACGCTCACATGTTAAGTCTGTACTCAATATGGATACTACTACAATACCACTCATCATCGAACCCGAACACGCTAACACCCTGATAGGCAACGAAAACATACTATTTTTCGACCTTTGTCAGCCAGATAGTTACATACAGCAGCATATTCCAGGGGCTTTCTATCTTGACTATAACTGGGTTGTGGCGAGTCAGAGACCACGCATGGGCCTGCTACCCGAGATTGAGCGTCTGAGCCGCATTATCAATACTTACGGTATCGGCAAACAGGTCCATGCCATCGCCTACGATGACGAAGGGGGGGGGCGTGCCAGTCGTTTTCTCTGGACATTGCAGTGTATCGGTCATACGGCGCTATCGTTGTTAAATGGCGGATTACCTGCCTGGGTCGCAGAACAACTGCCACTGGAAGCAGAACTCAACTTCCCACAAAAGACAGAACAGATCATGAGAGAATTGAAGTATCACGCTGAACCGCTTGCAGACAAACAATATATTTTCGAGCACCTTAATGATGAAAACACGGTCATTGTCGATGCACGAAGCGCCCAGGAATATAGTGGCACAAAAGTATTCGCTGCACGTGGTGGACATATCCCTGGTGCGGTCCATTATGAATGGACCAATGCCATGGATCGCAACAATAACCTGAAACTCAAAGAGGCTGAGACACTAAAATCCGATCTGGCGCAATTGGGAATTACGCCGGATAAAACTATTGTTTGTTATTGCCAGAGTCATCATCGATCTGCACATACCTGCATGATGCTCACTTCACTTGGATTTGACAAAGTGAAAGGTTATCCCGGCTCCTGGTCAGACTGGGGTAATGATCCAGATGCCCCTGTGGAGTAATGCTCAGGAAATTATACCTGGAAAAATAATCTTCGCTTAAGGTTTCTGAATGAATGCCTGCCCCATTTGGATCGAGGCTTCTGCTTTAAATGCTGGATTAAATTGCAAGTCGTCATTAGCGAATAAACAAATCACGGTTGAGCCCATATTGAAGCGCCCCATCTCTTCGCCTTTTGCCAATTTTATCTCCTGATGATCTTTATACACCCAGCGATGCACTGGTTGCCGATGGGGAGGGGTGATCACACCTTGCCAGACGGTTTCAATACAACCTACGTTTAATGCGCCGACCAGGACCATTGCCATCGGGCCAACAGGCGTACTATAAATAGTGACTACTCTTTCATTACGGGCAAACAGACCTGGAATACAGCGCACGGTTTGTGGATTAACACTATATAAACGCCCAGGCACATAAACCATATGCTCTAGCGTTGCCTCGACCGGCATATGAATACGGTGATAATCCCGTGGCGATAAATACAGCGTAGCAAACTTGCCTGAATTAAACTGCACAGCGATATCATCATAACCACCCAATAATGCCCTGGCGGTATAATCATGGCCTTTCGCCTGGAATATCGTGCTGTTTGTAATCTCACCCACCTGGCTGACGGCACCATCGACAGGGCAACATAAAATATCATCACCATTAGCGATTGGGCGTGCGGACTTTTTTAAGGGGCGAGTAAAGAATTCGTTAAAACATGCATAGTGGTTGATATCCGGATCCTGTACTTCGTCCATGTTGACGTTATATTTTCTAATCACAAATCGGATCAGGAAGTTTTTGATCCAGACAACCTTCACCCGTGTTGCAAACAAGACGATACGAGATATGAGGTGATGCGGAATAATGTATTGTGGCCAGGCAAAAAGATAATCACTCAGCGTTGCTGACTTCATGTTACGACTCATAAAAGGATTTTTATCTGCTGGTTATTGATTATCAAGGGACGCCACTTTGACTGGCGCTGTGACTGTCACTGTCCCCTTGCTGGTAGTAAATTTCAGAATTACCGTGTCACCCTGTTTGAACACCCGTTTTTTATACATCAGCATCAGGTGTAAACCACCGCGTTGCATCACGACTTTCTCGCCAGCGGTTAATAACAACTTATCACGCATTTCCATTCGCGAGACACCGTCTTCGACCACGGTTTCGTGAATCATGACATGCGCAAAATCCGGTGAGGTGACTTCTGTGATCTCGACTAAGTCGTTTGTAGGATTCTCAATCGTGACATAAGCCGCCATTATCTTCGCCTTCGGTGGGGCTAGTGGCACCCAGGCATTCGTAATTTCAAGCGAGTCCCTGGCCTGGGCAAACATAATACTGATCGCATAAGCGATCACGGCAAGACAGACAACAATGATGGTTGAAATCAGGACTGTCTTCTTTTTCATAAACATTACTCTACTCCCGGATGATATGCGCGGATAGCGGTAAACGTCTTCACGATCTCATCCACATTGTGGGGTGGAGAGAAGACTGCACGAAAATATCCCTGAGGATCAATCAAGATGATTTGTGCACTGTGATTGACTGTATAGGTTTCTGCGGTCTCTCCATCCTCATAACCATACAGGGCACCGACCTGTGTAGTCAGTATATCAAGATACTTGTGTTCTGCAGTGACGCCAAGAAAATCCGGGTGATAAAAAGTTGTATAGCTTTTCATAAGCTCGGGGGTATCACGGTCCGGATCAACTGAAACGAACAACAATTGCGGCTCTGGCGCCTGCTTGGCTGATTCTGGTAAGCGTGCCCAGACCGCTTTCATCACCAGTAGCGTCGTGGGACAGACATCCGGGCAATGGGTAAAACCAAAAAACAGGAAGCTCCACTTACCCTTGAAGCTCTCCTCAGTAAACAACTCATTATTGTGGTCGGTCAGCCGAATCCCCGCCAGAGGCCGACTTTTTGGAATATAAACCGATGCGATCTGTTTGGGCAAACCTCGCTCACCCGTGCTGAACATGGTGGGTTTCAGGAAAAGCCAAAACAGGACACCGGCTAACAGCGCAACAATCGCAATGCTGACCAGGACGACGAGTGGGCGTGATTGATGTGTTGGTGTATTCATAAGGCGTGAGATTATAACTGCATTGAAGCACAATAGAACATCTCGCCAAGCAATAGTTCAACCTTCAAAAGGCTCTTTCTCAACGGTCTCAGCGTTGCAATCCGCATATATTTCAGCTATGTTTTAGAAAAAGTTAAAGAGGAATATCAATGTCTAACGTTAGCTTACTGATTTCAAAGGAAAAAAGGCCTGTATGGTCGCCAGACCTGGAGACCGTCGAGAGTATGGCCGAGCTGCTGACGGAAATTCCTTTACTCGGATTTGTGCAGGCCGGGGAACCGGTTGATATCTGTGAGCAGCAGGAGACCGTGCGCGTCCCTGCCAACATGGTGCGAAAGAACACCTATGCCCTGCGGGTTCGCGGAAACTCGATGATCGACGACAATATCGAGGAAGGCGATGTCATCGTCATTGAAAAACGAGAACATGCCGCCAATGGCCAGACCGTGGTCGCCATGATCAATGGTGAACATGTCACCCTGAAAAAGTTTTACGTCGAGCGTGACGGGATCCGCCTGCAACCGGCCAATCCGGAGATGCAACCGATTATTCTCAAAAATGAAGACGTGCAGATCCTGGGGATTGTTACCGGAGTGATTCGAACACCCGAATAAGCAATATCAATTTGATGAATCTCAAGGAACTGAGCCATGACGATTGAAGAACCTCGCTTCCTGGTTGATGCGAGTCTACAGAGGCTGGGACGCTGGTTACGAGCCGCTGGGTACGATAGCGATTTTGCCTCTGAATCTGATTCTGAATATTACCTGCTGCGGGAAGCACTCAATAGAGGACGTTTACTCTTAACCCAGAACCCGGCGTTAGCCGAACTACGGCGTGCCCCCGGCATCGTCATCCTGCTAGAAGGTGAGAGTCTGGATGAGTGTGCCGAAGAACTCAGTGCCCACGTCACTATCGACTGGGAACACAACCCCTTTACACGTTGCACCGTATGTAATACTGAGTTCACCTCTTCTGATGAAGAGACTCCCTTCTGTGCCAGTTGTAAACAAATTATCTGGGATGGCTCTTATTTAAACGACATGCGTCAGCATCTGGGAAAGTGGCACCGTAAATTCACCCGCTAGACCTTCACGTGGTCAGACAGTCTCAGTCAGTTTCTGCAAAGCAGCAATAATCTCATCAGGCTCACAACGCTGTGTATAGTCTTTGTTGATAAATGCAAAGATAATTTCACCATCTGTATTGATCACATAGGTGGCTGGAATCGGTAACTCCCAGCTATCGTCACCATTAACACCCGGCACATCCAGTCCCCATTGTAAATAGAGTGGGCGCATCTCAGCAGGTACATCCATCACTATGCCATACTCACGGCTAATCTTGTTGCCTACATCACTCAGCACCTCGAAAGGCAATTGGTGCTTTTCAACGGTAGTCATAGAATTATCTGGTAGTTCGGGTGCAATACCAATTAAGTTGGCTCCCAATTCCTGTATCTTAGGTAAACTGTCTGACAGTGCTTTAAATTCAAGGTTGCAATAAGGACACCAACCACCGCGATAAAAACTAATAACTAATGGACCCTGTTTTAATAAGTCTGATAGTTTTGTTTGACCACCTTTCGCATTGGGTAAATTAAAATCGGCTGCCTGATCACCTTTCGTTAAGGCATTGGCGTCATAATCCGTATGCATAATCGTTTCAAAGGCCTTTTGCACAGTAACCTGATCTTGTTCTGACAGACCAGCGATGAATTTTTCAGTGAGCTGTTGAGTTTGTTCAGAAAGACTCATAGTTTACTCCTTAATATTTTGTTAACAGACAACATCAATTAATTCATGTGTTGCCTGGTTTCTTCATCCAGCCATTGTTTGAGACGTTTTACTTCCTGGCGTAAAAACGTTTCATCATCAAAGGCATTAGTTAGCGTAGCAATACCCTGGGAACGCGCGAGTAAGTGCATGGCAATCCTTTGCGCATCCTTTTTCATACCCAGTTCCTTGAGTTGTTTTGCTAACCAGTCACGCAGAACAGAAAACATTTTATTGGCATCGGTTAACATGGCATGACTCAGTTTTGCCAGCTCTGTACACAAGCTACCAATCGGGCAACCATGGCGTTTGATGTTGTCCCGGTTGTTGGTGAGAATATCAATATAATGCTGAATTCGCTGTTTCGGATCAGGATATAGCCTCTCCCATTCCTGAAGCATTAATTCAATATCCGTAACACGCGTTTCTATAACCGCATTTAAAATTTCGTCCTTGCTTTTAAAGTGATAATAAAAATTACCACGTGAGATACCCACTGCATCAGCAATATCGCTGAAGGACGTATTTTCATATCCATGTTGGTAAAACAATTGATCTGCAGCGGCGACAATCCGTTGTCTTATAGCCTCACCTTTATTTCCCATGGCTAACTCCTGATACTCACATTATGCAGGCTCTGTAACCTCTTGCTCAGCGAAAGGGTAGTCGGTGTAACCCTTTTCATTCCCACCATAGAAGGTATCCTGATCGGCTTGATTAAGTGGTAAATCATTTTGAAAACGGTAAACCAGATCCGGGTTGGCCAGGAACGGCACGCCGAAGGCAACCATGTCACATTCACCGTGTCTGATAGCCTGTTCAGCATGTTGTTTATCATAAGCATTGTTGGCGATGTAAATCCCATCATAACCATTGCGGAAGCTACGATAATCCAGGGAGCGCTCTTTGCTCATCATATCGCCTTCAAGAATATGGAGGTAGGCAAGATGTCGTTTGTTTAGTTCAGAGATAAAATATGCAAAGTGATTTTGCGGGTCCGAGTCCGACATCGAATTAAAGCTGTTCTCTGGTGTCATGCGCAGGCCAACTCGATGACTGGGCCAGACTTCACAGACCGCATCAAGTACTTCATTTAAAAAACGCATCCTGTTTGCAACACTGCCACCATATCGATCAGTACGTTGATTGGAACCATCACGCAGAAATTGATCGACTAAGTAACCGTTAGCGCCATGGACTTCGATACCATCAAAGCCAGCCTGCCTGGCCATCTGCGCCGCATGCCTGTATTGGGCAACAATCGCCGGGATCTCATCAGTATCCAGTGCCCTGGGGGTGACAAATGGCTTAAGCCCTTCATAGGTAAACGCCTCTCCCTCGGGTTGAATCGCAGAGGGAGCAACTGGGGTTTGCCGGTTCGGCAATAAGTCAGGATGGGAGATACGTCCGCAGTACCAGAGCTGAATGAAGATGTGCCCACCTTCGGCATGTACGGCATCCGTAATTTCACGCCAGCCCTTTACCTGTGCATCACTGTAGATACCCGGTGTGGCCGGATAGCCCACCCCGTCGGCTGAGACCTGGGAAGCCTCGGTAATAATGAGTCCAGCACTGGCACGTTGCTGGTAATACTTGGTATTCAGACTGTGTGGTGCATTTTCTTGATTAGCGCGATTCCGTGTCATCGGTGCCATTACCATACGGTTGGGTAATTCCAGATCCCCGACTTTTATGGGGGTAAATAACATGTCGCTCATGCTGGTCTCCAGGATGCTTGTTAGTCTTGTATAACCAATATAATAATAGGACATTCGTCCTAATTTCTAAAAAGAAAATAATACATCCGT
>JASFLV010000088.1:0-9677 GCA_050117915.1 Thioalkalispiraceae bacterium
GTGCAGGCACATCGATTAAATCAAGCCAAACAACTATTAATCAGCTCAGGTATCCCGATGCAAAATAGCGTTTTTGCGGTGATCGATAATTACCAGTTATTCATACGGGATAGAATAAGTAAACAATTGCAACATTTAAACGCCGACTACAATAAAACTCAAATCGTGGTGATGTCTCTCGGTGTGGGCGCTTTCCTGATTATACTGTGGACCGCATTTTATGTAATTCGTAGCACAACAACAATGGCCAGAGAGGCTTACCTGGAAAAGGAACAGGCACTCGTTACATTAGGCTCTATCGGAGACGCGGTCATCGCTACTGATAATACCGGTCTTATCCAGCTCATGAATACCGAGGCTGAAAATCTCACTGGTTGGTCACAGGCCAAAGCAAACAAACAACCTTTAATGAATGTAATGTCAATCATTAATAGTAAAACAGGACGGCAACTACCAAACCCAGTGATTGAAGCATTAAATACTGGACAAAGTATTACTTCCACAGGACATAGCGCCCTGGTCAATCGCAATAATCAAAAATATGAAATTGAATACAACGCTAGCGCTATTAATGATCAGACAGATAAAACATTCGGTGGCGTTATTGTCTTCCGAGACGTTACTGAAAACCGCGAACTGGAGAAACAACTAAGCCATCAGGCAAGTCATGATGAATTAACCGGTCTGGTCAATCGACGTGAGTTTGAAATCCGCTTAAACCAGGCGATCTTAAATGCCAAGGCAGAACATCTAGAATATGGTCTTCTATATCTCGATCTTGATCAATTTAAAGTTATTAATGACATGGGTGG
Source organism: Thioalkalispiraceae bacterium (assembly GCA_050117915.1). Lineage (GTDB taxonomy): Bacteria > Pseudomonadota > Gammaproteobacteria > UBA6429 > Thiohalophilaceae > SZUA-24. The sequence continues at coordinate 813 of JASFLV010000088.1, forward strand.
ACATAATGCCGGTGATGAGCTTCTAAAACAACTTAGCAAACTGGTTAAAAATATTCTCCGTGAAAGCGATACCTTGGCCAGACTTGGCGGCGATGAATTCGGAATCCTGCTCGAAGGTTGTCCACTCGAAAAAGCAACAGATATCGCACAGACTATTCGTCAGGCGATAGCTAAATTCCAGTTTTACTGGAACCAACAGGTATTTACCGTTGGTGCAAGCATTGGGATTGTTATGATCACTGAAGATGCTGGTAATATGAATGAGGTTATGAGTGCTGTCGATACTGCGTGTTATACTGCAAAAGATCTTGGCCGCAACAGAATACAGATCTATCAACCTGGTGATACGGAGTTAAAAAAACGTAAAAACGAAATGTACTGGAAACAGAAGATCACCTCGGCTATAGCAGATGACGCTTTTGTTTTATATGCCCAGGATATATCTCCAGTAAAAGAAACAAATAATTCCACAAAATTCCTGGAGATCCTGGTCAGGCTACGTGATGATGATGGAAATTTAATAGCTCCGCATGTCTTCTTTCCTGCTGCAGAACGCTATTCACTTACAAAAAATATCGATCAGTGGGTAATAGAACAGACCCTTTCATCGATTGCTAAACTCCAGCTAGACAAACACTCATACAACTTTAGCATTAATCTTTCCGGACAATCATTAAATACTAATGAGATGCTTACCACTATTATTAATCAGTTTGAAACGACTGGGATATCACCTGAAATGATCTGCTTTGAGATCACTGAATCGATGGCAATAGCCAACCTAGCCTCTGCCAGAAAGTTTATTTCAATTTTAAAAGGTATGGGTTGTCGTTTCGCGCTAGACGACTTTGGCAAAGGACTATGTTCATTTACTTATTTAAAACACATCCCGGTCGATATGATCAAGATAGATGGCAGCTTTGTTCGGGATATCGTTAAGGACCCGGTTAATATCAGTTTTATAGAAGCTATTATTAAAATTGCTCACGTGATGGGCCTGGAAACGGTAGCAGAATATGTAGAGAATGAAGCAATTCACAATACCATCCATGGTACTGGTATTGATTACGTGCAGGGAAACTACATCGCGAGCCCTGTTCCGCTACATAATATCTTCTCATAACAGGATCAGCCTGGCTATTCCTCAGCTTCCAGGCCCTGGTAGATCTTCGAACATAAAAGCGGCCTGCTTAACCAGGTCAAAATACGCTTCCGGGTGCTTTGGACGTTTACTTAACTTTGTTCAAGTCCTGATGCTACTCTTATGCTGTAATAACTGGTCCCGTTCAAAAAGAAATACACCTTGCCCGCCTCTTTCGAATTCCAGCCATAAAAAAGGTATCTCGGGGAAAGCCTGTTCCAGTGCAGCCTGACTGTTGCCAACCTCAACAATCAATATACCATGCGGGTTAAGATGCTCAGTTGCCTGTGTCAGAATCTGCCTGACACAATCCAGCCCATCTTCGCCGGAAGTCAGACCAATAACTGGCTCATGTTTGTACTCCGCGGGTAAGTCAGCATATTCCTGCAAGCCTACATAAGGTGGATTGCTAATGATAATGTCATATTTTTCACCGGCAAGCTTATCAAAAACATCAGACTTGACTAACTTAACTCTATCCTGCAAAGCCATACGTTGCAGATTTTCATTCGCCACCGCAAGTGCATCATCATCAATATCGACTGCGGTGACCTGTACATTTTCCAGGTAATAGGCACAACTCAGGGCAATACAACCACTGCCCGTGCCAATCTCAAGGATTGAATGAATTTTGTCCCGTGCTATCCAGGGTTGAAATTCATCTTCAATGAGTTCTGCTATCGGAGAGCGTGGTACCAATACTCGTTCATCGACATAAAAAGGTAACCCACAAAACCAGGCTTCATTCACCAGATAAGCCGCTGGTTTTTTTGTCGACAGGCGTTGCTTAAGTAACGTATTAATTCGTTTATTTTCTTCATCAGATAATATTTTATCTGGCGTATAACCACTGAGTGAAGGATCGGTATGCAAGGCATGGGCGATCAAGTAGACAGCTTCATCTACACTATTGTCAGTCCCATGACCATAAAATAGATCGGCTGCTGAAAATTCTTTCACTGCCCAATCTATCCAGGCCTGAATGGTGGTTGGTTGCATGACGGCATTCATGATTTAACCTGGCTTCTTCGCATGTTTTGGTCTAAATGCTTTAATAAAGTCTTCATCGGTCTCAATGTACGGCCCATCAATTAGATCAATGCAGTAAGGTATTGCAGGAAACACGGCATTTAAACAATCGGAGATAGCTGATGGTTTCCCTGGCAGGTTAACGATTAAACAACTGTTCCGGGTCCCGGCAATTTGCCTCGACAGAATCGCAGTGGGAACGAACTGTAGCGACACTGCACGCATTTGTTCCCCAAAACCATCCAGAATCTTGTCACATACTGCCTCTGTTGCCTCAGGTGTAACATCGCGTTTAGCGGGTCCGGTTCCACCGGTTGTCACAACCAGGCAACAACCCTCCTGTTCCAGTTCAATCAACGTCTTTTCGATAAGCGCTTGCTCATCGGCAATAACTCGAGAAACTGCAGACCATTGACTGGAAATCGCCCTGCTCATCCATTCCTGCATAGCCGGCCCTCCCAGATCTTTATATTCACCCTTACTTGCGCGGTCAGAAACGGTTATAAACCCGATCTTTATATCAGACATCATAGTCTCAACTAGAAGTCATAAACGAGGGTAACAGCGGTTTGTGTATCTGTATGCTTCTTACCTGCTATGACTTTGCTATTATCCTTCACGATAAAACTGACTTTCATCGCCAAAGCACTATTGATTCTAACTTTCAGGTCAGTGACTGATTCTGTCAGTGTGTTTTCATCACCCCACTCAACGAACAACTCTTCCTTGATTGAACTGGTCTCACTGATTTTCCAGCCCATATTTGTCGCCAGTCTTACTACTGTTTCATCTTCACTGGTGCCATCCGTATTATCTGTCTGACGACCACCGACACCGGTTTCCATATTCAGGTTGAAGCGCTCTCCTTTATACAGATTTCTGCCATAACCAATGATCTCGGTGGTTCGCTGGTCATAGCCGGCAAAGGAGTCGTCTTCATATCTTACCGTGCCAAAATAATAACCCCGCTCGCTAAATTGATATTGACTGCGAAACATGGCCATCAATCGATTAGCCGTCACCGTCTCATTATCCTTGGCACGGACTGTCTCAAGTCTGAACTGGTGCGTCCATTGATTGGCAAGATATTCAACCCGGAGCTTGCCATTGGTTGAGGAAGTATCTGTATTACCGCGGGTGGCAATAATGCCTAGCTCTGCTTCACCATCCCAACCTTGTTTGGCAGCAGTGTCAGATTCCGCAGCAACAACCAGATTTGGCATGAAAATCACAATCAATCCGTAGAGGAAGTACTTGTTTCGCATTTTTTCTCCAACTTTTATTTTTTACATTGCAGCATATGCCAACCGGCAAGGTCTTGGCAGAAAAACGAACAAATTATTTAGCGATTACGAACGAATCGCCTAGATGCACAGGCTGGCGTCTTGAACCCCACTTGCCCGGCGGTCCATCAAATCTGCCGGCGCATAGAGTACCACAATTCTGGCAATGACCATCATCAGTCAGGTTCCAGTCGCTTAACACATACCAGTCACGGCCAATCAAGATGTTGCCACACTGATGACAGTAAGTGCTTTCCCCTTCTTTATCATGCACATTACCTGTATACGCATAATGGATACCATTTTGCAGGGCTATTTTTCTTGCGCGGGTCAGAGTTGAAGGGGGGGTTGGTGGTGTATCCATCATCTTCCAGTCGGGATGAAAGGCGCTGAAATGGAGCGGTACATCCGCACCCAGATTTTCAACAATCCACTGTGTGAGTTTATGAATTTCCTCATCAGAATCATTATGCTCTGGAATCAACAATGTCGTTATCTCCAGCCAGGTATCCGTTTCGTGTTTTATATATTTCAAGGTATCCAGCACGGGTTGCAAATGACCACCCGTTAATTTGTGGTAAAAGTCTTCGGTAAAGGCTTTTAGATCCACATTGGCTGCATCCATGTACTGGTAAAATTCCTTGCGTGGTTCTTCACAAACGTAGCCTGCAGTAACAGCAACCGACTTGATACCTTTTTTATGACAGGCTTTAGCCACATCGATGGCATACTCATGGAAGATCACCGGGTCGTTATAGGTAAAGGCAATACTTTTGCAATTATATTTTTCGGCTGCAGCAGCTAATTGCTCCGGCGTCGCCTGATCCGCTAATGTATCGATTTCTCTGGATTTAGTCATATCCCAGTTCTGGCAAAATTTACAGGCCAGATTACAGCCCGCCGTACCGAATGACAAAACCGGCGTACCAGGATAAAAGTGATTGAGAGGTTTCTTCTCAATGGGATCAATACAGAAGCCACTGGAACGACCATAGCTGGTCAGCACCATGGTATTATTGAGGCGGCCTCTAATGAAGCAAAGACCGCGTTGCCCTTCACGCAACTTACAGAATCGCGGGCACAAATCGCACTGGATTCGACCATCATCCAGCATGTGCCAGTAATCTACCGGTCTGGCATTTTCTCCATTGATCAAGGTATCTGGCATAACTTTTTAAACTTGATAGACTGTTATATTCTATTTATAGGGTACTTGAACCTAAAACTTCAAGTACTTAGTATATTTTATATAGCCACAAAGAACCCGGCTAACCAGAAATATCTTTTATTTTTAATGACATATGGGATTAAAGCAAGATACCAGGGTGATTTCTCATGAACTCATATACTAGAGAACCTGCTGTAGCTGGCGCATTCTATCCAGCAGATTCAACAACGTTAAAAAACCAGTTAGATCACTTACTTAAAGAAACTGGCACGGCAAGCGAGCATTGCCCGCGGGCCATCATTGCCCCGCATGCGGGTTATATCTATTCTGGCCCGGTTGCTGCGCCTGCCTATCACACACTTATCCCGTTTAAAGATCAAATCAAGCGCGTCGTACTCATGGGGCCATCACACCGGGTGGCCATTAAAGGGCTGGCGTTGACAGGAGCCGACTTTTTTTCGACACCGTTGGGTACCATCCCTATCGATCAGGCCTCTAACAAAATGCTGGCCAATCACCATGACATCAATTTTGCGGAACAGGCACATCTGTATGAACACAGCCTGGAGGTGCACCTGCCATTTCTACAAACAGTCTTGAGTGACTTTGTTCTGGTTCCCATCGTCGTCGGCGACGCCATGCCAGAGCTGGTTGCCACTGCCCTGGAAGAATTAGTCATCGATGATTCAACTATCGCAGTAATCAGCACTGACCTGAGTCACTTTCACGATTATACCACCGCGCAACGACTGGATGGTGCTACTTCTAAGGCTATCGTAGAAATGGATTACAATGCCATTGGCTATGAAAATGCCTGTGGCCGAAACCCACTCAACGGCGCCCTGTTTTGGGCCAAAATGCATCACTATAAAGTCAAGCAGCTAGATCTGCGTAATTCAGGTGACACCGCTGGTGATAAGGACCGAGTCGTTGGCTATGGCTCTTACCTGATAAGTTAAACAAAGATATATGCTCAATCAGCAAGAACAAGAACAATTAATTGATGTCGCAAAACAATCGATCAAATATGGCCTAGAACATGGCGAAAGACTGGAAGTCGATAGCAATGATTACCCAGCCTCACTTACACCACGTCGTGCCACTTTTGTGACCTTGAAAAAAAATAGTCAACTGAGAGGGTGTATTGGCACTCTGACCGCACATGCCCCACTGGTAATTGATGTTGCAGACAACGCCTTTTCCGCTGCCTTCAAGGACCCGCGATTCCCCCCTGTGACAGAGAAGGAGTTTAATGATCTCCAGTATCATATCTCCATTTTATCCGAACCAGAACCGATGCAGATAAAAAATGAGCAAGACTTACTGGATCAGTTGCGACCCGGTATTGATGGTGTTGTATTACACGAAGTTAGTAGGCGTAGCACGTTTCTACCCAGTGTCTGGGAATCCCTATCTGATCCAAAAAGCTTTATTGAAAACCTGAAATTAAAGGCCGGATTAGACAAAGATTACTGGTCGGACACAATCCATTTTGAACGGTATACTGTTGAAGAATTTTAGATCCGTTGTATATTATCGGCCTTTAATTTTTAACAAGTGGCGCAGGTTTATCGATTGAAAACCCTTGCGCGTAGTCAACACCAATTTCAGTTAAAATCTTAAGCACCCCCTCAGAATCCACCCACTCGGCAATTATTTGAATTCCCATAGTATGTCCGACCTGAGTGATTGATTCGACAATGGAACGATTCAAAGGGTCATTGGCAATACCGGAAACAAAACTTCCATCAATTTTTATAAAATCAACGGGCAGGTTTTTCAGGTAAGAATATGAACTAAGTCCCGCGCCAAAGTCATCTAGAGAAAATCTGAACCCAATATCCTTGAATCTTGATATAAAATTCATCGCCTTGGTAATGTTGGTTATCGCCGCTGTCTCCGTTATCTCAAAACAGATAAGCTCTGGTGGCAATTTATAGGTATCAAGGAGTTTATGCATATAATCGATAAATTTATCGTCACTCAAAGTGGTGCCCGACAAATTAATAGCACATAAATCGATACCAAAAGAATCACCCTTTTTAAGGGTGCTCATATACTTGAATGTATTCTCAATTACCCATTTATCCAGCGATGGCATCAGATTATAACGCTCAGCCGCACCAATAAAATTCCCGGGTAAAATCAGCTTATTCTCACGATCCTGCATGCGAATAAGTACTTCAAAATGTTTTTCCGAAGAATCTAGATGCTTTAATGGGATAATCGACTGCGAGTAAAGCACAAAACGTTCTTCTTCCAATGCCTGGGTGATATCAGACACAATTTGCATTTCACCATGACGCTTGGCCAATTCAGTATCATCTTCCTGATAAATATGAATTCTGTTACGACCCAGCTCTTTGGCCAGATAGCAGGCAGCATCAGCAGCACTTAGAGCCTGGTTAATAGAGAGAGTCTTTCTATCAATGGTAACCAGGCCGATACTAACACCTATCTCAAATAGTTTATCTTCCCAGGCAAAACGGAAACCTTTAACAACGTTTAATAGGTTCTCGGCAATATTTACTGCCTTTTCGATCGGGCAATCCTGCAACAACACACCGAACTCATCCCCCCCCAACCTGGCTAAAGTATCACTCTCGCGTATTGCCGTGTGTAATTGCTCTGCCAGCAATTTTAATAATTCGTCTCCTGCAAAATGCCCACAGGTGTCATTGACGACCTTAAATTGATCTAGATCAAGATAGCAAAGTACATGTTCATGTCCTTCAAGTTTTGAAACCTTTAATGCAGTTTGTAACCGTTGCTCGAATTCCCTGCGATTAATCAAATCAGTAAGAGGATCATGCGTTGCCTGATATGACATGGTCGTTGCCATCCCGTGCAACTCATCCTCTATCCGTTTCCTCTCCATTTCAATCGCAATACGTGTGGCATATATCTCAAGAATTGGCTTTGCCCACGGTTCCAGGGTCAGGGGTTTCGTATCTGTCACCACGACCAAACCAAATACTTCTTTACTGGGTAATACTAAAGCTGCACCATAATAACTATCCAGCCCCATATCGATCAGCATTTGATCTTTAGGATAAAGCGATGCCACTCCTTCGGAAACAAGATTTGAGCTCGAATTAATAACATCTTCACAAGGTGTACCTTCTAAGGCATATTCAAAACTGCCACCAAATTCACCCTCATTCCAAACCAGATAACTCTGTACATGTGTTTGCTTCTCATTGCTTAATAAACCAATGAATACAAATTTGGTATTATAAAACTCTCCTAAATTACGAAGACATTCTTTAAAAAATTCATCATCATTACTTAGTGATGAGCTTTGCTTCGCCAATGTCGAAATAATATCTTCAACCCGTTTCCGATCTGTAATATCATAATATGAGCCAAGCATCCCTACGATTTGACCAAGGGTATCCCTAAGCGGTGTTTTACTTGTTTCAAGCCAAATAGTTTTACCTTCTGGCGTTCCTTGCGGCTCCTCATAATTTAACTTAGGTATCCCTGTCTCCATAACCTGTTTGTCATCAGCCCGATAAAGTTCTGCTTGTGCTGGAAACAAATCATAGTCATCTTTACCGATAAGTTCATTCTGTGTCTCTAGCCCCGCATCACGAGCAAATAAGCGATTACAGCCGAGATAATGACCGTGTGTATCTTTCCAGAAAACCCTGACAGGAATCGTGTCCATAATAAGTTGTAACATTGTCTGCGACTCAAGGATCTTTTTCTCGGCATTAATTCTATCGCTAATATCACGTGCAATCGCAGAATAAAATTCTACTTCGCCATCAGGAGATTTATGGGCGAGTAATACGGTTGTAGTGGGAAATTCATGACCCTCCCTGTTCAAGAATTTTAGTTCTCCGCTCCAGATACCAAATTGACTAACAAAAGGTAAAATTTCTGTGAGTACTTTTTCAGCCTCTTCCTTGGTATGGTAATCGGGGATTGCAGTCTCAGTAATATTCAAATCAGCTGGAAAGCCCATCATTTGTCGACCGGCTTTATTCAAATACAATGCTTGGCCATTCACATCCGCCATTGCAATAAAGTCCGAGGTCTCTTCGACGATAGCCATTAATCTGTCTTTCAGTAACTCTGCTTTTTTTCGCGCTGTAATATCACGGGAGCTAACAGTCAAACCAATGACCTGGCCCTCATGTTTAACTGCAGCGACACGATTATCAAAGTAAATAGGTTCCTGACTACCAATATATGTAATCTCAAACTGATCCGATTTACCTGTTTTTAAGACACGCTCA
>JASFLV010000089.1:0-9649 GCA_050117915.1 Thioalkalispiraceae bacterium
TGTCTCAGTGTTTGTTCCAGTTTTCGCGTGAATTGGTTTCTTTTTTCGATATCAATAATATTCACTGTGGCTAAATCGGGTAAGCCATAATTTAATAAAGAGCAATCCAGCTCTGGGTAATCATCAGACGGCTCTAAAATATAGAATCGAGTGTTTAGCAAGTGTTCCAGGTCACGCCGAACACTATTGCGTAATTGTTTTAGCAACTGATGGTGCCCCGGATCGTGCTCAACCTGGTTATGAGGTTCATTATCGAATAGCCGATCCAGAACAGAAGGGCGAAGTTTTTTCTTTTTATCAACCCGTGCCATGATCTACTTCCCTACTGATGCAAGCTCGGTGACGAGTTCTAACTCAGATACCATTTGATCTAGCTGATAATGAGGCTGTAAATGTATGACACAGACAAATTCACCGGGTTTCGATGGGTGTTCCTTAACACGTACTGAGCCTTCTTTTAATGGATAACGTGCCTGTTCTTCCCATTCCAGATCTTCGCGTCCCGTAGTATAATTCAATAACCAGTCACGCAAAAAGGTCTCACATCTGTCTGCGGTAATAAACGAACCAACCTTATCTCTAATCATTACCTTGATGTAATGTGCCACACGTGATCCACATAAGACGTGCTGGAGCATGGAAGATAGTTTCGCATTGGTATTCGCATCTGCACCATGATGTTGTTTGGGTTGCTGCACTGACTGATTATTGTAAAATGTCGCATAGGGTGACAAGTAACCCTGGCATAGAGGAATGAAACCTAGCTCGCTGATATCTTTTTCCCTGGAATCGGTAATGACAACGTCTGTAACAGGTTTGTGTGCAATTGAGTCTGCGTCAGTCTCAAAGTTTTCAACTGGTAAGGCTGTGACCAGACCACCTGAAATATAGTTTCTAGGTACGCCTCGAATATGTCCAAACCATCCGACATTGGCAAATTCCCGAATTAAGATAGCGGCAAACGCATAACAGGCATTGCCCCAAAGATGATTTCTACCTTTATTATCCGTTTTTTCGTAGAAATGAATTCCTTTGTAACTTCCTGGTTTTGTTCGATACGGGGGGCGCATTAAAACCCGGGGTAAAGTTAAACCAATAAAGCGTGAATCCTCTTTTTCTCTCAATGCTTTCCATTTTATATATTCTTTTTGTGAAAAAATGCTTTCCAGATTGAGAGGAAGCCCGAGGCCGGAAAAATCTTCCATCCCGAACAATTCCGGAGACGCAGCTGCGATAAAAGGGGAGAATGCGGCAGCCGAGATTTGTGCCAGGCCTGCTAAGGTTGAGACGTCATCATGTGGGTGCTTTTTAGAGATACGGTGGCTTATCTCGTAATCACCAACAATAGCACCATACGGTTCACCGCCGGGAGTTCCATACTCTTCGCTATATATTTTTTTGAATAACTGGCTTTGATCAAATTCGAGTGCCCGGTTGATATCTTTAACCACTTCATGCCAAGTTATATTAAGAAACTTAAGTTTGATATTCTGTGAGCCGTCAGCTTGTTTTGCTAACAGCCAGAGACCTCGCCAGGAGGCCTCAAGTTTTTGAAATTTATGATGATGAATAATCGCGTTGAGTTGCGTATTGATAAGTTCATCAAGTTCGGCAACAAGGGTTAACAAGGAATTCTTAACAGAAGCTCGAGAGGTTTGCTTCTGCCTGGGAACGAACTCTTTGATACAATAGCCAAGTGCCTTCATCTCGTCGGCTTCATTCAAAAAGTCAGTTAGATTGGTGATATATGCTTGTTGAGATAGAACGGTATCTAGATCGATGCCTGAATTATTTTTTGCGATAGGTGGGGCTTGTTTTTGCAATTTAGACACGATCTTGCCACTACCTGAATGACTAAAAAATGGAAAGGAAAATACAAGTTACATTGTTCTTAATGGAATTGCTGCCCCCAGCAACAGGGGCAGCGCCATCTTATTAGCCAGCTTTTGGAATATTCGCCACAAGTCTGAGAGAAGCTGTTAACTCTTCCATTTGTAACCATGGACGCATCCAGGCAATTGCGCTGAATACACCGGGCTGCCCTGGGACTTCTTTTACTTCAATCGTCGCTTCAGCCAGGGGATAACGTGCTTTCATTTCTGGACTGGCATCGGGCATATTGTTGACATAGTTTGAGATCCATTTATTCAACCACTCTTCTGCATCAGAAGCTTCCATAAATGAACCAACTTTATCTCGTGCCATGACTTTCAGGAAGTGTGCAATCCGTGCCGTTGCCATAATATAGGGCAAACGAGCAGATATCTCGGAATTTGCAGTAGCGTCAGGGTCATCAAACTTTTTCGGCTTTTGCGTTGTTTGTGCACCAAAGAACACGGCGTAGTCAGTGTTTTTATAGTGACACAGTGGCAAGAAACCTAATTTGCTTAACTCGGCTTCACGTCGATCGGTGATACCAATTTCAGTCGGGCATTTTTGATCCATGTCGCCATCATCACTCATGAACACATGACTGGGCAGGCCTTCCACCTTGCCTCCGCCTTCAGCACCACGAATACTTGTACACCAGCCATACTCTGCAAAAGAACGAGTCAGGGTCGTCCCCATGGTATAGGCAGCATTCATCCAGCAATACTTATCATGTTCGTTTTCGAGTTGAATACCACTGCTGTCTACATTCCCTTCTTCGAATTTGAATGCTTCGATAGGCTTGGTATCCTCACCATAGGGTAGACGTGCTAGAACCCGTGGCATGGTGAGCGTGACAAAGCGTGAATCATCACTATCGCGGAAACTACGCCACTTAATGTATTCTGCAGAATCAAATATCTTCTCGAGATCACGTGGTTTTGATAGCTCAGTGAAACTCTCAAAGCCAAACATCTCTGGTGCTGAAGCAGAAATAAATGGACAGAAGCCCGCTGCGGCGATATTCGAGATGTTACCTAACAAGTCGATATCATCCGGATGTGAAGAAAATTCATAGTCACCAATGAGTGCGGCATAGGGTTCACCACCTGCGGTGCCGAATTCGCTTTCATAGATTTTCTTGAATGTCTGGCTTTGGTCGAATTCAACCGCTTTTTCAAGATCTCGCTGAATCTCTTTTTTGCTGATATTCATCACGCGGATTTTCAGCTGTGAACTAGTTTCAGAGTTCATGACCAGGTGTTGAAGTCCACGCCATGAACCTTCAAGTTTCTGAAATTTTTCATGATGCATGATTGCCGACAGCTGACTAGACAAGGCCTTATCAATTGCATCTATTGCAGAATTAATCGTAACGGTCAGGTTTTTGTCCCACGAGACAGTGCCTTTTAATGCTTCCTGAGTTAGTGTTTTCAGTAACTCTTCTGTTTCATCACGTGGCGTTTGTTTGGTAGCCCCAATTGCCTGTTCGAGAAAACTTACTTCTGCGACTTCAGCTTCTTGTTGGGCTTCTGCTTGCTGTTTCTCGCTCATTATTTGTCACCTTCATCTTTGCTGTCATCTTTGCCGACACCCAACTCATCTGATAAGGATGCCATGGCTTCCGTATCACTCAGGATATCTTCCAGAATCGTCTCTAGTTGTTCAGAACGGTCGGCCTTGCTCAACAGGTCACGCAGTTTGTTACGTGTTTCCATGAGTTTTTGCAGTGGCTCGACCTGGTCTACGATTTTATGCGGTTCGAAATCTTCCATGCTATTGAAGTTCAGCGATACCGCCATCTCACTGCCATCTCCAGCCAGTGTGTTGTCGACTTTCATATCAATTTTCGGGGCTGTTTTGGTCATGACTTCATTGAAGTTATCACGATCAATTTGTGAAAATTTCCTGTCTTTGAGTGGTTTTTTACTTTCGGTGTTGTCACCGGAGTAATCACCCATGACCCCCATAACAAATGGAATTTCTTTCTCGACAACTGCGCCGTTGGTTTCTACGTCGTAAGTGATATGGACTCGCGGTTTCCTTACTCGTTTTAGTTTGTCATGTATGCTATCGGCCATTAGTGGTTCCTCCGTCTAATCCTAAGTATGTTAGGAATTTGTAAATTCAGTTAAGTTGTCAGCCAGTGATTGTTGTTCTTAGTCATCATTGGTTTTGACGCCAGTTAAAGAACTGTATGTGATACGTGATGAGGTATCAGGGATAAGTTCATCCATTAATTGATCCAGTGATAGCTCGCCCCATTTGACGGCTTTGTCAATAACATAGGAAATGGGGGAGTGGGGTTCAGTCCTGCGAAAAAAATCAGCAATTACATTTAGCTGTCGGAAAGCTTCGGCGCGGCTGCCAATTGCTCCTCCTGCAGGTAATGTCGTACCACCTGCCTGGGGCTCGCTACCATCTGCTTCTGCACCGGGTTCTCCAACAGGGATTTCTTCTACTGGAAATTTGTGTTTGGCTATATGATTGATTGCGCTAAGTGTCTCTTCGAGCAGACTGATAATTTTACTGGTCGGAGGCGCATCATGATTGCCGCAATGCTGGGTTAACAGGTTGCTGATATCTTTGAATTCATTAAGGCAATCATTTACATCATCGCGCAGATCCACAAAAAATGCCTGGGAAGACTGCTCTACCGTCGTTTCGATATCGCTCATGCTGAAGCCGACCTTATTTACCTGCTCAGCACGGGCATCTTCATCAGCAATGCGATTGATATCGACAGCTTGTTTATATTGCCAGAGGCTAAATGGCCCCGGAGGAATATCGTCAGTAATGGGGGTGCTGCGGATCGGGCTGAGCAGGACACCTTCGGCGCCTTCACCATTCAGGCCAGTTATTGGTGCAACCCGGGTCTCTAAACCATCTTCATCGGGGACTGGATACAAGTCTTCATCCCAGTATTGTTCAATAAGGCGTTTGATCAAGGTAAAGCCATCACGCAGGCCCTGGAAGCCGGCTCTGCGGACTAGTGCTTCTGTAAACCAGCAGGCGATTTCCAGATCTTTACCCGCTGTGGATAATATTTTTGGCGCCAGTTCGAGAATTTTATTCCAGTTTTCTATCGCTTCGGTACTGGTGCCATCAAACATACTGTTGCGTTCTGCAGCCCTGGCCGAATTACGTGCATCCTTGATAGTGGCATAGAGTGAAGTGGGAGACGTGTCACGACGAATGTCTTCACCAACCGCATTGGATTCTGATATCGGTTCCACTAATGCATTGATATCGATCAGTGCTGGTGATGGCATTTTATTCCTCTCCTAGATTCCACATGTCCGGGAAAATAATTATTATCTGCCAGTGATTATTATTTCCCCAATGCAACAGATAGAATTCTGTGCACGCGTTATTATTATGGTTTGTTAACAAACACACCCTAGCTATTTTGATAGCTAATTTTCTTCTTATATCTCGTTCATTTATAAGGTATCAAGATGTCTATGTAAAGTCTGCGAGTGCTTAATACATAGAGAAATTACAGTTTTTTACCATTGTTTACATATGCGTAGTTTTAAAGCGAATTACAGGTAAATTTGTTACAGATTTTTAACAATTCAGGCTGAGGCGGTTAAAGCAATCTCAGGGAGTGACCGGGAGCCGGGGCGTCTCAGGTTAGTCTCAACACTTATATAAAATATGGCTACAGGTTTGAGCCAGGCCTTTTTGTTAAACAGTAGAGAGTATCTGGAGTCTATAAGCTATATGCTGTGCAGCTCAGAGTCTTCTGCGTGGCTGCATTGTGCTCTATGTTCGTAAACGCTCTGTCCCCAGGACCGGCAGTCCTGATAGAATTGGGTGCATAAGAATGCGTAAAACAAGCCTAAATACTGTTCAGATGGGGAAAGTCGATATCAATGCGCCAGACAAGGCCGATCTGTTTACACAATTTTACATATTAAATAGGAATAAAACTTAGTGTAATCAGGTATATTACCTCTTTAAATTACGGTAATAATAATCTCAGGGTGTGAGGGAATGCCGATAGATATAACTATTATTAAATCACCCGAAAATGTAAATAACAGCAGGACCTGCCATACATTTTCCGAGAGTGGGGGAACCATAGGTCGTGGACCGGATAATACCTGGGTACTTGATGATCCAGAAAAGTATATGTCATCCGTGCATACACAAGTGGCCTGTGAAAACGGCCAATATATTCTGACAGACCTCAGCACTAATGGTACGTTTGTAAATGGTTCCGGTGAGCCCTTAGGTAACGGTAGCAAATATACTCTCAAGGAAGGGGACCGTTTCGCTATCAGCGACTACGAATTTGTCGTCAATATTCGTGGCACTGAACAAACTGGTGATGCATTATTCAACCAGCCTTTCGATGCTGGTCCGTTCGCTGAAATGCCGGTTGCTGGAGAGAATGTAGGTGCAAATTTTGACGCTGCACCATTTCCACAGAATGATCCCTTCTCGATGCCTGTCAATGAACATATTCCAGTCTCTGATGCGATGATGGGGCTTAATAATAATGAAACAGATCCCCTGGCAGTCCTTGACAAGGCTGGGCCGATAGCTCAGCCAGCATCACCCTTTGGCAATGATCCATTAAGCGAAAATAGCTTTGGTGATAATGCCAGTTCTATGAATGATCAAATTGACTGGCCGCAGGCGAATATAGAATCAGGTGTGATACCTGAAGACTGGGATGACGATTTATCCTCCGCTGCTAAACCCGACCCGATACAGCAAGCGCCAGTACCTGACTTTAGTGCTGGTGATGCGGTGCAGGACAACAGCTTTGCAAATGTCGAGGCATTGTCGAGGCTGGAAAATGAGTACCTGGCGCTCGAAAACGAGAACAAGGAGTTGATGACCGAAATCGCCAGGCTCAAGCATTATTTGAATGAAAAAAATTCAGAAAAGCCATCGTCAACGCGACACAACAGCCGGGCTTTTACCCCGCAGGACAAAACCCTGATTGAATCAATGGGGCTAGCCCGGTGGAATTTAAGTAAGGATAAAAAGACAGAAATTAGCTCAACAGTCGGTGTGCTGGTCAGAGAGTCTATTGAAGGCATGATGCGAGTGTTAAGTTTTAGAAAAAAAATCAAGGAAGAGTTCAGAATCAATGTGACGACTATCCAGCCTGTCGAGAACAATCCTCTAAAATTTTCCGCAAATATCGATGATGCAATGGAAAATATGTTTATTAAAGAAAACAATGCCTATAAAGAACCTATCGAGGCAGTGCGTGAAGGTTTCCAGGGAATTGCCGATCACCAGGTTGCCGTGCTGGCGGGGATGCAGGCAGCCTTTCGTGGAATGCTGGAGCGCTTCGATCCCGAGACGCTGGAAAAGCGCTTTGAAAAATACAAAAAGTCGGGTCTGATTCAGTTTGGACAGAAAGGTAAAAACTGGGAATCATATAAGGAATTCCACAGAGAACTGATTAATAACATGGATAATTCATTTCAACACCTATTTGGTTATGATTTCGTCCAGGCATACGAAGACCAGATGCAGCGTTTGGTTATCGCCAGAAAAGCCAATAAAAATAAAAAGACAAACTTGGGATGAATCCAATGGTCGGGGAGTATAGATGCGTGTATCAATCTTATTAAAAGTAATCATAGCGAGTTTAATCTTAGTGCTTGGTAGTTCGTGTACCACCATGAATACTAAGGTGGGCGGGTTATTGAACCTGGATACTGATTTACAGTTAACCTTCCAGGCGGCGGCGGATATCAATCCCGATGATAACAGAACACCTTCACCACTTTTTATCCGCATGTACGAGCTAAAATCAACAAACATGTTCAATAAGGCAAACTTTATTGACATTTTTGAACGTGATGCAGAAGTGCTTGGCGCGGATATGGTTAACAAACAAAGGTTGAAGCATGTCAGGCCGGGTGAAATACGCGAGACCAGTTTTGTTTTAAGTGAAGAGACAAAATACGTTGGCTTGTATGCTGAATTTCTGCGTTATAAGGACGCAAAATACAAACTGATTATACCGGTTGCACAAACGAATGTAGTGAGTTCTTCGGCGAAAATAAAAATAACTTCAAACAGGTTAGTAAAATCTGAATGATACATTAATTAACTTGAACGATAGATATTGAAGGTTCAGGTTACTTTGGGTGTGAATTTTAAAAAAAACAGCAAACTTACAAAAAACATACTGAATTGTTTTTGTTTGCATAACAATTATTGTGGTGTCTTAGCAAAAGATCCAGGCAGGGGTATATGTCATTAGATAGTAAAGTTGTATGGTCAGAGGGGATGTTCCTTAACCCTCATCATTTTCAACAACAGGAAAGATATTTTGAACGCTACATAGATGGTAAATGTTCAGCGTATGGTGCTTATGGTTGGGGTATCCATGATCTCGAGGTTGATCAGGAACTACTCAAACTCGGCAAGATATCCATTATCAAAGCCAAGGGTGTATTTCCCGATGGAACTCCTTTCAGTTTTCCCGATCAGAATGACTCGCCACCTGTTTTCGAAGTACCGGAAAATACCCATGATAAAGTCGTTTACCTGGCTATCCCGGTCAAGCGTCCGGGTGCGGTTGATATTCTCGAAGAAGAGGAAACACAGGGACTGGCGCGCTATTATGCCGCCAAGCAGGATGCCAGGGATGTTTCGTACGATGGGAGTGACAGCATTGAAATAGATATCGGTAAGCTCAGATTCCGTTTACTCCTGGAATCAGATGATATGAGTGGCTATGCGGGGATTGGCATTCTTCGTATTGCGGAGGCCCGTGATGATAAAAATGTGCTTCTCGATGACGAATATATTCCCACCTGTCTGGACTGTAGTGCCTCGCAAAAGCTAACCGGTTTTCTCTCCGAGCTGGTCGGGTTATTACACCATCGCGGTGAATCGATTGCAGGGCGCCTGGCCGATACGCAACGTGGCGGTACTGCAGAAATCGCGGATTATATGATGTTGCAGTTGGTTAATCGACTTGAGCCTCTGGCGACCCATCTTTCACAAATACAGGGACTCCATCCCCGCGAATTATATTCAGAGACGGTGCAAATGGTGGGTGAACTATCCACCTTCGTCACCAATACGAATCGACCGCCGGTGTTTCCCCCTTATATGCATGACAACTTGCAGACAACCTTCCTGCCGGTAATGAACTCGCTGCGTTCCTGTCTGAGTATGGTCTATGAACAGACAGCGATCTCACTTGCCCTGGTCGAGAAAAAATACGGGATTCGTGTTGCACAAATTCCGGATCGTACCCTCCTGGAAAATGCGATGTTTGTATTGGCAGTCAGAGCCGATGTTCCAGATACGACATTACGCTCGAATTTTCCCGCCCAGGTCAAAGTCGGTCCCGTCGAACGTATAAGACAACTGGTTAATGCTGCGATGACAGGTATACCTTTGAAACCATTACCTGTTGCCCCAAGACAAATTCCTTATCATTCTGGGTTCACTTATTTTGAGCTCGATCGTAACAACAATTTCTGGAAAGAATTGCAGCACTCAGGCGGCATAGCTTTGCACGTTGGTGGTGATTTTCCAGGGCTCGAGCTGGAATTCTGGACAATACGCCAATAGTGCGTCATCGAAATTATTTAGGAGTGATGTATGTCTTCAGATACAAACAATCCCGATAAGACAGTCTTCCGCCAACCTGTGAACAGGGGCGATGGAACTGTAGTCCGGCCAATGCCTGGAGGGCGTGCGTCCAGTGGACAGACTCAGCTACCACCCGTGAATAACCCGGCTGCAGGGCAACCACAACCATCTTATCCGCAACAATCAGCGCAGAGCA